>SKTG01000254.1 GCA_007118045.1 Nitriliruptoraceae bacterium | reverse complement strand
GGCGCGGGGGATCACCAGCGTGCTGGCCGAGCCGGGTCGGACGTTGGCCGATGCGCTCGTGGCCGCCGACCTGGTCGACCGGTTGGTGCTGCACGTGGCCAGCGGCCTGGGCGACGGACGACCGCGTCGCGCGCTCGACCCCCCACCCGGCCGACGGTGGCGCGCCGAACGGGTGGGCGGCGTCGGCCCGGACCTGATCCTGCATCTCCGACCGGAGTCGCTCGGAAGCCCCGAGGAGGGAGCCTGATGTTCACCGGGATCGTGGAGGAGCTCGGACGGCTCCACAGCATCGAGCGGGACGGCGACGCCGCGCGCCTCACGGTGGCGTGCGAGCTCGTCGTCGGGGACGCGCGCATCGGCGACTCCGTCAGTGTCAACGGCTGCTGCCTGACGGTGACGAGCCTGCCCGACGAGGGCTTCACGGCGGACCTGATGGCGGAGACGCTGCGGGCGACCGCGCTCGGCCAGTTGAGCGTGGGAGCCGCCCTCAACCTCGAGCGCGCGATGGCCGCCCACGACCGCTTCGGCGGCCACCTCGTGCAGGGGCACGTCGACGCGGTCGGCGAGGTCGTCGCCCGGGAGGAGCGACCGGGGACGACGTTCCTGACGATCGCCGCGCCACGGCCCGTCGCGCGCTACCTCGTGCCCAAGGGGTCGGTCACGGTCGACGGTGTCAGCCTGACGGTCGTGGACGTCACCGACGACGGAGCGTTCCGCCTCGGGCTCATCCCGCACACGCTGGCGGTGACCAACCTCGAGGCGGTGGCCGTCGGAGACCGGGTCAACCTCGAAGTCGACGTCATCGCCAAGTACGTTGAACGGCTGCTCGTCGGTGGCGTGTCGAGCCCGTACGGGGCGCTGGAGGGCGTCATGCGCGACGGGACGACCGGCCCGAGCGAACCGAATGCCACGACCGGCCCGAGCGAAGCGCATACCACGACCGGCCCCGCCGAACCGCACGCCACGACCAGCCAGCACCAGCCGCGCCCGACCGCGCAGGAGCACCAGTGACCCGCTTCGCCACCATCGACGAGGCCATCGCCGTCATCCGCGATGGTGGCATGGTCGTCGTGGTCGACGACGAGGACCGGGAGAACGAGGGCGACCTCGTCCTCGCCGCGGACGCGGCCACCCCCGAGAACCTCACGTTCATGATCAACCACACGTCCGGGATCATCTGCGTGCCGATGCTCGGCGAGGATCTCGACCGGCTCCAGCTACCCCCGATGGTGCAGCGCAACGAGGACCCGAAGGGCACGGCCTACACCGTGTCCGTCGACGCCACGTCGGGCACCACCACCGGCATCTCGGCGGCCGACCGTGCCCGCACCTGTCAGGTGCTCGGCGACCCCGCCAGCTCGGCCGACGACGTGACCCGCCCGGGTCACGTGTTCCCGCTGCGCTACCACCCCGGTGGTGTGCTGCGGCGGCTGGGTCACACGGAGGCCTCCGTCGACCTCGCGCGGCTCGCTGGTCGCCGACCGGCCGCGGCCATCTGCGAGGTCGTCAACGCCGACGGGACGATGTCGCGCGTGACCGACCTGGAGGCGTTCTGCGAGGAGCACGGTCTCCTGCTGGTGACGATCGCGGATCTGGTGGCCTACCGGCGCGAGCGCGAGACCGTGGTCGAGCGGGTCGCGACGGCGAAGCTGCCCACGCCGTACGGCGACTGGCGCATGCTGGGATACCGGTCGTCGGCCGACGGCTCGGAGTCCCTGGCCCTGCTGTTCGGCGACGTCGAGGACCAGCCCGACGTGCTGGTGCGCATGCACTCCGAGTGCCTCACGGGGGACGTGTTCCGCAGCCTGCGCTGCGACTGCGGACCGCAGCTCGACCTGGCGATGGCGCGCATCGCCCAGGAGGGGCAGGGCGTGATCGTGTACCTGCGCGGGCACGAGGGCCGCGGTATCGGGCTCCTGCACAAGCTGCAGGCCTACGAGCTGCAGGACAACGGCGCCGACACGGTGGATGCGAACCTGGAGCTCGGGCTGCCCAACGACTCGCGCGACTACGGCATCGGCGCGTCGATCCTCGCCGACCTGGGCCTCTCGACGCTGCGACTGCTGACCAACAACCCGCAGAAGCGAGCCGCGCTCGGCGGCTTCGGTCTCTCGATCGTCGACCGCGTCCCGGTCGAGGTCAGGCCCAACCCCGCCAACGCCTTCTACCTGCGCACGAAGGCCGAGCGGATGGGCCACGAGCTGTCCGGTGAGGACCTGCCGATCTCCACGGGCGTCGGTGACATCGCGGCTCAGGGACGCGAGGCTCCGGAAGCCGTCGAGAAGCCGGTGCGCGGGGTCGGCATGGCCCCGCCGCCCGACGAGGGACCGTCGAGGAGGCGTGACCGGACCCGGGACGACGACGCCGTGGCGGCGCAGGGCGCCGGCCGACCTCGGGCCGACCAGTCGGTGAGTCTCGGCACCACGCGGCGTCGAGCCCGCGAACGCCCCCGTGACCGCGACGACGTCCCGGTCACGATGCGGGGCGCGGGCGACGACGGCGAGGCATGAGGACCGACGTGCCAGCACCCAGCGCAGCCCCACCCGGAACGGTCCCGGCCCGACCGCACCGCCCGACCGAGCAGCCGCAGCGGAGGACCCCGTGAACGACATCAGCCAACGATCCGGCTCGCTCGACGCCTCCGGGCTGCGCATCACGCTGGTCGCCACGCGCTTCAACGAGGCGGTCGTGCGCCCGCTCGTCGAGGGGGCTGGCGATGCGCTGCTGCGGCACGGCGCCGACGCCGACGCCCTCGAGGTGGTCTGGGTGCCGGGGGCGTTCGAGCTCCCCGTGGTACTCGAGCACCTGGCCGACGGTGGGCAGGTCGATGCGCTGGTGGCGCTCGGGTGCGTGGTCCGCGGGGACACGCCGCACTTCGACTACGTCGCCGGCGAGGCCGCCTCGGGCGCGGCGGCCGTGGCGCGTCGTCACCGGCTGCCCGTCGCGTTCGGCGTGCTGACCACCGACACCTGGGAACAGGCGGTGGCTCGGGCCGGCGGCAAGCTGGGCAACAAGGGCGCCGAGGCCGCTCTCGCCGCCGTCGAGACCGCGAACCTGTTGCGAGGCACGTGAGCCACGTCAGCGACCCCGGACCGCCACCCCTGCCGACCCCGGCGCCAGGGGAGAAGCGGCGTGCCATCGCGGCCGAACAGGCCCACCTCGACCTGGTGCACGACCGCGTGGAAGCGCTGCGGCGCCGCGCGAACGAACGCGTCGCCTCCGCGTCGGCGGCACCCACCGGGCCGACCTTCCAGGCCCGGTTCGAGCGGGACGTGGCGGCTCACCACCACGCCTCTCGGGCGTCACGCTTCACCTTCGGGGACGTGGAATCGCTGACGTTCGGCCGGCTCGACCTCGCCGACGGCGAGGTGCTGCACGTGGGTCGTGTCTCCGTGGTCGACGACGACGGCGAGGTGGTCCTCGTCGACTGGCGGGCTCCGGCCGCCGCGGCCTTCTACCAGGCCACGGCCGCGGTCCCGCTCGACGTCGCCCGACGCCGCACGCTGGTCACGCGCGGCCGCGAGGTGCGCGACCTCGACGACGAGGTGCTCGACGCGGAGGCCGCGGCCAAGCTCGGGCTCACCTCGGTCACCGGCCAGGGCGCGCTGCTGGCGTCGCTGTCGCGTGAGCGCAGCGGGACGATGCGCGACATCGTCGCGACGATCCAGGCCGAACAGGACCGCATCATCCGGGCGCCGGCCACCGGCACCCTGGTGGTCACGGGGGGCCCAGGTACGGGCAAGACCGTGGTGGCGCTGCACCGCGTCGCCTCGCTGCTCTACCGGGACCGGGACCGCTTCGAGGGCCGGGGCGTGCTCGTCATCGGTCCGTCCGCGGCCTTCACCGAGTACACCGCCCGGGTCCTGCCGGCGTTGGGCGAGGACCGCGCCGTGCAGAAGCCGCTGGCGGGTCTGGCACCCCGCGGCGCACGCATCCGCGGCTGGGACACGCCCGACGTCGGCCGGATCAAGGGCGACCGGGCCATGATCGAGCTCGCGCGCCGGTTGGTGGCGGCGGCCCTGCCGCCGATCCCGCCGGAGACCCGGGTGTCGTTCGACGGGACCACGGTCACCGTCGCCGCGGCCCAGCTCGAGGAGGTGCGGGAACGCCAGCTCGCGAACGTGCGCGTCTCCGAGCAGGCGACCGGCTACCACGACCGCGCCGAAGCGGCCGATCAGGCGCTGCGTGCCGCGCTCTGGCGGATCTGGCGACCGGCACACCGGGCCGCGGGGGCCCGGGTGCCCGAGGCGCGCGAGGGCAGCGGCTTCGACGCCGCGCTCGACGACTCGCCGCAGGTGACGATGCTGCGACGGTGCTACTGGCCGACGCTCGACCCCATCGCGGTGGTGGCGGCAGCGGCCTCCGGCGAGGTCGACCTCGCGCGGCTCGGCGCCGGGCTGCTCTCGGAGGAGGACCTCGGCACGCTGCGGACGGCCTGGGCCGAGGCCGACGGTTGGACCGTCGACGACGTGGCGTTGCTCGACGAGGTGGCCACCCTGCTCGGCCCGCCCCCGGGCCGCCGACCCACCGCCGCCGAGCCCGACGAGGACGACCCGGGTCTGCGGCTGGGCTCCGAGGAGCTCCACCTCGAGGTCGCACCCCCCGACGTCGACGCCGACTCGTACCGCGACTTCGCGCACGTGGTGGTGGACGAGGCGCAGGACCTCACACCGATGCAGTGGCGGGCGGTCGCACGTCGCGGTCCCTACGCATCGTGGACGGTCGTCGGCGACCTCGCGCAACGCAGCCGGGTCGCGGAGCCGACGACGTGGCGCGAGGTGGCTCGGCTGATCGGACGTCGGTCGGTGGAGATCACCGAGCTGCACGTCAACTACCGCACCCCGACCGAGATCGCGGCGCTCGCCAGGGAGGTGCTCGCCGCTGCCGGACACGATCCGGACGAAGCGCCGGAGGCCGTGCGCTCCAGCGGTGAAGCGCCCCGCCACCTCGCGGCGCACGATCTGCCGGCAGCGGCCGCGGCCGAGGTCCGCCGCCTCACCAGCGAGCACGGCGGCACGGTGGGCGTGCTCGCGGAACCCGCTGCCGTGGCCACGCTGGAGGAGGCCGTCGCGACCGAGGCCGGCGACGAGGCGGACCGGGTCCGCGTCCTCGACGTCCGCAGCGCCAAGGGGCTCGAGTTCGACGACGTGGTCGTGATGGACCCGGACGCGATCGTGGCCGCGTCGTCGGTCGGCACGCACCAGCTCTACGTCGCCATCACCCGAGCCACCCGCCGCCTGACCCTGGTCGCCCCGCCCGACTCCGCCGCGCCCGGGCTGGACGGGTGCGAACGCGTCGACGCGGCCGTGTGAGCCCGACGTCGCGAGGGGGTCAGAGCCGGCAGGCCAGGATGTCGGTGACCAGGATGCCCCGAGCCCCGAGGTGCCACAGCTCGTCCATGACCTGGTTGGTTCGCTGCTGCTCGACCATCGCGCGCACGGCGACCCAGTCCTTGTCGTGCAGCGGACTCACGGTCGGGGACTCGATGCCGGGGGTGATGGCACAGGCGGCCTCGAGGGTCTCGACGCGGCAGTCGTAGTCGATCATGACGTACTGACGCGCGATGATGACACCGGTCAGCCGGCGGGTCAGCTGCTCGACCCGCGGGTCCTCGCCAGTGCCGTTGCGGCCCACGAGCACCGCCTCCGAGTGCAGGATCGGCTCGCCGACGATCTCCAGGCCCGCCTGTCGCAGCGTCGTCCCCGTGGAGACCACGTCGGCGATGATGTCCGCGACCCCGAGCCGGACCGCCGTCTCCACCGCCCCGTCCAGGTGGATGACCTCGGCCTCGATGCCGCGCGCCTCCAGGTCCGTGCGGACGAGCCCGCCGTACGAGGTGGCGATGCGCTTGCCGGCGAAGTCGTCGATGGCGTCCGCGGTGCCCGGGACGGCGGCGTAGCGGAAGGTCGAGTCGCCGAAGCCGAGCCGCAGCACCTCGGTGGCCTGGCTGTCCCCGTCGAGCAGCAGGTCGCGTCCGGTGATGCCGAGCTCGAGCGTGCCCGTGCCCACGTAGGTGGCGATGTCACGGGGACGCAGGAAGAAGAACTCCACCCCGTTGTCGGGATCCGCCAGCACCAGCTCGCGGCCGTCCCGACGCTGGCGGTAGCCCGCCTCCCGGAGCATCTCCGCGGCGGGTTCGGACAGGGAGCCCTTGTTGGGGACGGCGACGCGCAGCATCGAGGACCTCGCTCGGGTACGGGGAAGGGCGGGGGACCGGGGCACCCGTCGTCCGCTGCCGGGAGCCGGGCCGCCTGCGGTGCTGAGTCCGGACCGCTCGGGGACGGCTCAGAGGTGAGCGTAGACGTCCTCCAGGCTCAACCCCCGGGCCAGCATCAGCACCTGGGTGTGGTAGAGCAGCTGCGAGATCTCCTCGGCGGCCCGGTCCTCGCTCTCGTGCTCCGCGGCCATCCACGCCTCGGCGGCCTCCTCGACCACCTTCTTGCCGATCGCGTGGACCCCCGCGTCGAGGGCGGCGACCGTCCCGGACCCGGCCGGGCGGCGCTCGGCCTTGTCGGCGAGCTCCGCGAAGAGCTGGTCGAAGGTCTTCATGGCGGGGTCCGATGGACGGGGCCGGGAGGCGGGGCAGGGTAGGGCGCCCGGTGGATAGGCTGCGCTCCGCCATCGCCGGAACGACCGGACACGGACCGCGCATGGTCGTCGAAGCCGCGTCCCTGCCGACCGACGACCCGGATCGCGCCTCTCCCCGCGGTGGCGCCCCTCAGGAGGAGCCAGCTGTGAGCAACGTCCCCACCGACCCCACCGGTGCCGGCGCCGCCGGCGGTGCCGACCAGCCGTCCGAGGAGGAGGTGCGTGAGTACCTCACCCAGCTGCGTGGCGCGCCCGTCGAACAGGTCGTGGCGGAGGTGGCGTCCGCGCTGCTCAACGCGGCGCAGGTCAAGCTCGGCCGCAACGACGGTCGTCTCCTGATCGACCTGACCGGCGCCCTGACCGAGGGTGCGCGCAAGGCGCTGCCCGAGGAGGTCACCAAGCAGCTCGACGACGCGCTCAGCCAGCTGCGGCTCGCCCAGGTCGAGGCGGAGCAGCAGGTGGCCGCCAGTTCGGAGACCGAGGACAACGACGTCTCCCGCGCGGCCGCGGACCAGGCCGCCGAGGGCGCGGCCGGCCAGGGCCAGGCGAGCGGGTCGCCGAGCAGCGCCGCCTCGCGGTTGTGGACCCCCGGCGGCTGATCGGGACCTGCCCGCTCAGCGGGATCTCGGGCGGCTGGGCCGCCCGACCGTGGCGCCTGGGCGCCTCGACGGCCACGCGTGCGGCGTGGTAGCCTCACGGCCGGTCGCGCCCGTTGCGACCGTCGCCTCCATGCGACTCGGCACTGCGGCGACAGCCGAACGCCGAGCCGCGGACGGGCAACGGAACCCGCAACGACGGTCGCCACGGTCCGCCACTCGTGACCGGGGCCGGCCGGAACCGGGACCGGCCGACCGGCGGCGGACGACCACGACAACCGAAGACGAAGCGGTGCCTCGCGCACCCACCCGCCAGGTCGTCCTGCGCGGGTCAAGGTCCCACCCCTCGGACACCGGTCCGAGTAGGGTTCGTGACCTCGACCCACGGCGACCCTGACGGGGTCGCCGTTCTCGTTCGGTGGCCCCGGTCGGATGACGCCGGGGTGGGAGATGCAACCCGCGTGTGACGCAGGCACCGAGCACGACCGACCAACCGAAGCGCCGAGCACGACCGACCATCCGAACCGGTACCAGGAGGCACCAGCATCGACGAACAGCAGCGCCGGCTCAACGCGGACATCAAGGTCCCACGTGTCCGGCTCGTGGACGCCGACGGCACGCAGGTCGGCATCGTCCCGTTGGCGCAGGCCCTGCGCCGCGCACGCGAGCTCGAGCTCGACCTCGTCGAGGTCGCCCCGAACGCGGATCCACCCGTGTGTCGCATCATCGACTGGGGCAAGACCAAGTACGAGGAGGAGCAGAAGCAGAAGGAGGCGCGCAAGCGGCAGAGCCAGATCGCCGTCAAAGAGATCAAGATGCGACCCAAGATCTCGGACAACGACTACAACACCAAGTCCGGTCACGTCCGCCGCTTCCTCAACGACGGCGCCAAGGTCCGCGCCTCCATCATGTTCCGCGGTCGCGAGATGACCCACACCGAGCTCGGTCTGAAGCTGCTGGACCGTCTCGCGGACGACATGAGCGAGCTCGCCAGCGTCGAGGCCGCCCCGAAGGTCGACGGCCGCAACATGGTGATGGTCCTGGCCCCGCACAAGCAGAAGCCGAAGCCGAACGCCGACAGCGGACCCCGCAACGCGGACGCCGCCTCCTGAGCGACCAGCAGGTCCACGAGGGTCGCGCCGTGCCCGCTGTCGACGGACCGACGTCGGCAGCGCGGGTCCTGGCTCGGTAGCCGCTCGGTCCGCTCCCAGGACGACGACCCGGCTGCCGCCGCACGATCCCGAGTCGAGCACCCCCGGCCGGACCCGCCCGTCGGGGCCACCGGATGACCCACAGGCCACGCCCGCAGCGCACCACCCCCCGCGACGGGCCCGATCGAAAGCGAGCCTCGATGCCGAAGCAGAAGACCCACAGCGGCGCGAAGAAGCGTTTCCGCGTCACCCGGAACGGCAAGGTGATGTCGCAGCAGAAGAACCGCGCGCACCTGCTCGGTCACAAGGCCTCGACGCGCAAGCGTCGTCTGGCCGGCGAGACCGAGATCGCCACCCCCGACGCGAAGAAGATCAAGAGGCTGCTGAACGAGTAGCACGCGGTCGACGACTACCGCACGATCCGAAGGAGCACGAGATGGCACGCGTCAAGGGTGGCGTTCACGCCAAGAAGAGCCACAAGGCGGTCATGGACCGCGCGAAGGGGTTCTCCGGCGCCCGTAGTCGGCGCTTCCGCGTCGCGAAGGAGGCGGTCAACCACGCGGACAGGTACGCCTACCGCGACCGTCGCGCGCGTAAGGGCGAGCTGCGCCGCCTGTGGATCCAGCGGATCAACGCCGCGGCCCGGCAGGAGGGGCTCAGCTACAGCCGCCTGATGCACGGGCTGAAGCTCGCGGAGATCGAGGTCGACCGCAAGAACCTCGCCGACCTCGCCGTGCACGACGCGGACACCTTCGGTGCGCTGGTGACCTCCGCGAAGGCCGCGCTGGAGCAGGAAGCGGCCTGATCGGCGGCCCGCCCCCGGACTCGGACGCCGGCCTCCGGGCCGGCGTCCGCCTTCGTGTCGTCGTGGGTGGCCACGGTCGTCGCGGTGAGGGTGCCCGTCGGGCGCGACCCGACCCCGATCCGCGTCACGCGAGGGTCCCTGCGGGCGCGCCGAGGGGCCGGGGGAGCACCGTCCGCCGCTGCGGGGTCCCCGAGCGAGGCCGCCGATGGAGCGTGTGACCTCCACCCGCAATCCCCGGGTCCGCGCGCTGAGCAGCCTGAACCGCTCGCGCGAGCGGCGGGTCCGCGGGCAGCATCTGGTCGAAGGCCCCAGAGCGGTCGAGGAGGCCCTCGATGCCGGGGTCGTCCTCGAGATCTTCGTCACCGAGGAGGCCCTCGCCCAGCTCCCCGAGACCGACGGGGTCACCGTCACGGAGGTCACCGAGCCCGTCCTGAGCAAGCTCAGCGGCACCACCAGTCCGCAGGGCATCGTCGCGCTCGCGCGGACACCGGTCTTCGCGCTGGAGACGGTGGTCGCCGGTGGCTTCACGGTGGTCCTCGACGGGGTCGCCGATCCGGGCAACGCCGGCACGATCCTGCGTACCGCGGACGCAGCCGGCGCCACCGGGGCGGTGTTCGTCGCCGGAGCGGACCCCTACGGCCCGAAGGCCGTGCGGGCGGCCGCCGGCTCGACCTACCACCTCCCCGTGGCCGTCGAGGACGGGCCGGAGGTCGTTGCGGCGACCTGCCGCGCGGCCGGTCACCGCCTGGTCGGTCTCGACGCCGCCGGCGACGCGGCGCTCGAGTCCCTCGCGGAGCGGTCGGACCCGATCGCCGTGGTCCTCGGCAACGAGGCGCACGGGCTCTCGGCCACCACCGTGGCGCTGCTGGACCAGACGGTGGCCGTGCCGATCCACGGGCGGGCGGAGTCGCTCAACGTCGCGGCGGCCGCGGCCGTGGCGCTGTACACGGTCGCGCGTGGGAGGTCACGGACATGAGCCTGCCGTTGGACGCCGCGACGCTCGAGCTGGTCCCCGAGGCGGTCCTGGTGGCGACCGGAACCGGCACGGTCCTGGCCACGAACGTCCGTGCCCGCACCCTGCTGGCGCTGCCGTCGGACGTCGTCGGCCGAGCTCTGCGCGAGGTGATCACGCTCGAGGACGACAGCGGCCGGGAGTGCGCGTTGCCGCCCGCGCCCCATCCCACGGCCGAGCGCACCGCGGAACGTCGCCTGCAGGTCGTGCTTCCCGGCGGGCGGCGTCGCAGCGTCACGGCGGTGTGGCGCTGGCACGGGGAGGCGACCGTGCTCAGCGTGCGTCCGGCGCGTCGTCAGGCCTCGCTCGATCGGATGGGCGGCGACGTCGTCGCGACCGTCAGCCACGAGCTGCGCACACCGCTGGCGAGCGTCAAGGGCTTCACGCGGACGCTGCTGAGCAGGTGGGATCGGCTCGACGACGACAAGAAGCGGGCGATGCTCGCCACGATCGACGCCGACGCGGACCGGCTGACCCAGCTGCTCCGTGACCTGCTCGAGGTCTCGCGGATCGACGCCGGTCGGGTGCGCCTGCGCCTGGCTCCGCTCGAGCCGACGGAGCTCATCGACCGTGTCGTCGAGCGGGCCGTCCGGGGGGAGTGGACCGGCCGGGAGATCGGGGTACGGGTCGCCGACGACCTCCCGCCCATGCGCGGCGACCTCGACCGTCTCGACCAGGTGCTGACCAACCTGGTGGACAACGCGTTGCGGTACGGGGAGCCGCCGATCGAGATCGTGGCGTACGAGGCGGAGGACGGCGTGGTTCTCGAGGTGCGCGATCACGGACCGGGCGTGCCCGAGGAGCGGCGGGAGAGCGTCTTCCGCAAGTTCGGCCGGGTCGACGAGCGTCAACCCGGCAACGGCCTGGGCCTGTTCATCGCGCGGGGTCTGGTCGAGGCGCACGGCGGACGCGTGACCCTCGAGGACGCGGGTCCCGGCGCCCTCCTGCGGTGCTGGCTGCCCGCCGAGCCGGCGGGGGCTTCGCCAGGTTGACGGAGCTCTCCCGCCACGCGACCGCGGGAGCGACGCGGCGCCGGCGGCCGCACGGAGCCGATCCCGCACCGACCGGGCGCTGTCCTCGGGGCCCCGCTCCCGGTGCGATCCCCGCCGCCGCGCGACCTACCCTGCTGCCCGACCGCCCCGGAGGACCGACGTGACCGACCTCGACGCTCTGCAACGCGATGCGCTGGCCGCCGTCGCCGCGGCGGAGGACCTCGACGACCTCGAACGGGTACGGGTCACGTTCACGGGCAAGCGGTCCGAGCTCGCCGCCGCGCAGAAAGGCATGGGCTCGCTCGACGCCGACGAACGCCGGCGACGCGGACAGGCGCTCAACGCGTTCCGGCAGGCGTTCACGAGCGCCTTCGACGAGCGGCACGAGCAGCTGTCCGACGCGGCGCTGCGTGCCCGGCTCGAGGCCGAACGTCTGGACCTGACGCTGCCACCACGCCGGGTCCCGCCGGGACGACCCCACCTGCTCACCCAGGTGGAGCACGAGATCCTCGACGTGTTCATCGGTATGGGCTACCGCGTGGCCGAGGGGCCCGAGGCCGAGTCCGGCACCTACAACTTCGACATGCTCAACATCGAGCCCAACCACCCGGCTCGGCAGGAGATGGACACGATCTACGTCGACGGGTTCGACGACGTCGTGCTGCGGACCCACACCTCCCCGGTGCAGGCCCGCGTGATGACCGCCGAGGAGCCACCCATCGCGGTCGTGTGCCCCGGTCGCACCTACCGGGCCGACGCCGTGGACGCGACCCATTCACCGGTCTTCAGCCAGGTCGAGGGTCTCGTGATCGCCGAGGACGTCACGATGGCGGACCTGCGCGGCACCCTGCTCGCGTTCGCGCGCAGCCTGTTCGGCGCGGACCGTCAGATCCGGCTGCGGCCGTCGTTCTTCCCCTTCACCGAGCCCTCGGCGGAGGTGGACGTGTCGTTCGAGGGCTCGGCCGGCAACCACGGCTGGCTGGAGATCCTCGGGGCGGGCATGGTCGACCCGAACGTGCTGGCCGCCTGCGGGGTCGACGGCGACCGGTTCCGTGGCTTCGCGTTCGGGATCGGCATCGAACGTGTGGCGATGCTGCGGCACGGCGTGCACGACATCCGCGAGCTGTTCGACGCCGACGCACGCTTCCTGGCGCGCTTCTGAGCCCGCAGCTCGTCCGAGCGCACCGCGGGCCGCCACCTCCTCGCCGTCCAGCCCACGAGCCCGACAAGGACCGACCGTGAAGCTGCCGTTGTCCTGGCTGCAAGAGTTCGTCGACCTGCACCTGCCGCTCGACGAGCTCCTCGAGGCCATGAGCCTGTCCGGCCTCGAGGTCGAGGACGTGACCACGCCCGGTGGCGGTGCGGCCGGGATCCGAACGGCCCGCGTCCTGGCCTGGGAACCGCATCCGGACGCCGACAAGCTGCGCGTGGTGCGCGTCACCGGGGACGGCGGCGACGGCGAACTCGAGCTCGTCTGCGGAGCGAGCAACTTCGACGTCGACGACGTGGTGGCGCACGCACTGCCCGGTGGGTACGTCCCGGGTGTGACCGGGCCGGACGGACGCCCCGGGCTGACCCTCGAGGCGCGCACGATCCGCGGCGTCGTCTCGCACGGGATGCTCGCGTCCGCCAAGGAGCTCCAGCTCGGCGACGACCACAGCGGGATCCTCACGCTGGCCCCGGAGACCGCGCTCGGTGTGCCGCTCGAGGAGCTGCTGCCGCTCGGTGAACCGGTGATCGAGATCGCCGTCCAGGCGGACCGGGGCGACCACCTCAGCGTGCTCGGCGTGGCCCGCGACCTGGCCGCGATCCTCGACACGCCGTGGCGGGTCCCCGAGGTCCCGTCGCTGCCCGAGCCCGAGAGCCTGCCGCTGTCGGTGCGCACCGACGGGTGCGCCGCCTTCCTCACGTGGAGCCTCGAGGACGTCGAGGTCACGACCTCGCCGCTGTGGTTGCGCCAACGGCTCGCCCAGTGCGGGGTACGGGCGATCGACGTCGTGGTGGACGTGACCAACCTGGTCATGCTCGAGCTCGGTCAGCCACTACATGCCTTCGACCTCGACGAGCTCCGGGGACCGGCGCTCACGGTCCGGGAAGCGAGCGACGGCGAGACGCTGACCACCCTCGACGACCGCACCCGCGAGCTGGTGCCCGGCGACCTGGTCATCGACGATGCCGACCGGAGCGTCAGCCTCGCCGGGGTCATGGGTGGCGCCGAGACCGAGGTGAGCGCCGACACCACCCGGGTGCTGCTGGAGGCGGCCGTGTGGGAGCCGACGCGCATCCGCGACACCTCGCGCCGTCTGGGGCTGGTCAGCGAGGCGAGCCAACGTTTCGAGCGCGGGGTCGACCCCCACGGCGCACAACGAGCCCTCGCCCGTGCGGCCCAGCTGCTGCGCGACCTGACGGGAGCGCGCAGCACCGGTGGCGACGAGGTCCGGGTCGATCCGCCCGTCGGCTGGGCCGAGCGTCCCACCGTCGAACTGGACACGGGCCGTGTGAGCGCGACCCTGGGGCTCGAGCTGCCGGTCGAGCGGCAGCGGCAGCTGCTGGAGCGGGCTGGCGCGACCGTCGTGGCCGGTGACGGCGAGGCCGGCGATGCCGGAGGCGCCGGCGATGAGGGCGATGTCGGCGTTTCCGGTCGCGCCGGCGATCCCGGCGATGCCGGTGATGCCGGCGGACCGGGCGACCTGGTGGCCGGCTCGGCCACGCTCCTCGTGACGCCGCCCTCCTGGCGCCGCGATCTGCTGCGCCCGGCCGACGTGACCGAGGAGATCGCGCGGCTGCACGGCTACGAGCGCATCCCGGCGACCTTGCCGGCACTGCCGGTGACGGGTGGGCTGACCCCGGTCCAGCGCCTCGAACGCGAAGCGCGTGAGCTCGCCCTCGCGGCGGGGTTCCACGAGGCCGTCACCCGGCCCTTCGTCGGGGAGGATGCGCTGCTCGGTGTCGCCCCGTCCGAAGGCCGCGTGCTGCTCGCGAACCCGCTGGCCAAGGACGCCTCGGCGATGCGACCGACGCTGGTGGAAGGGCTGCTGCAGGCCCTGCGCCGCAACCACGGTCAGGGCCGCCCGGGGACCGCCCTGGTCGAGCTCGGGCGGTGCTTCCGCCCGGTGGACGACGAGCTCGCGGCGGTGCTCGACGGCGTGGTCGTCGACGAGTGGCGGTGGCGGTCACCGGCCGGCGAGGACCTTCCGATCCAGCCACGCGTCCTGGCGCTCGCCGCCCAGGGGCTGCGACTGGGGGACGGGTGGCTCGACCTCGATGAACGTTGGTCGGTCCCCGACCTGCTCGACGTCGTCGATCGCGTGGCGGCGACGCTCGCGCCACCGGACGACGCGACGTGGAGGCTCGAGCGGATGCCGGTCGAGCGGGACGGCTTCCACCCTGGACGGACCGTCGCGCTCCTGTTCCACGGTCACGAGGTCGGTCTCGCTGGTCAGCTCCACCCCACGGAGGCCGACCGACGCGACCTGCCCGAACCGGTCGTCGTCGCCGAGCTGCTGCTCGAGCCCTTCCTCGCGGCCGTACCGGAGGGCGGGTACGCGCCGATCTCCGCCCGGCCGATCGTGCGTCACCCGGCCCTCAGCGTCGACGTGGCGTTGGTGGCCGCTGACGACGTCCCCTACGCGACGTTGGAGCGGGCCGTGCGTGCCGGTGCGGGGCAACTGCTCGACGAGGCGTGGTGGTTCGACGAGTACCGGGGCGAGCAGGTCGGCGGGGGACGCCGCAGCCTCGCGATCCGCCTGCGTCTGCAGGCACCTGACCGGCAGCTCACCGACGAGGACGCGGAGCGCGTGATCGAGGCCGTGGCCCGCGAGGCCGAGGAGGTCGGTGCGACGCTGCGCCGCTGAGCGTCGGCGCGGGTCGCCTGGCCCGGGCGTGTCGGCTCGGTGGAGGCCCCGAGCAGCCCGGGCCGCGGCTCAGAGCAGCTCGGGCCGTTCGAACGGTTCGTCGCACAGATGCTCGCGGAGGAACGCCACCACGGTCTCGTACCAGAGCTGGGCGTTCTGAGGCTTGAGGACCCAGTGGTTCTCGTCGGGGAAGTAGAGGAAGCGTGCCTCCGCGCCGTGTCGGGCGAGGTCGGTCCACAGCGTCAACGCCTCGCTGATGGGGACCCGCAGGTCGCGTTCGCCGTGGATCACCAGCATCGGCGTGTCGATGTCGCCGACCCGGCGGTTGGGCGAGTTCTCGACGAACCTGGTGGGGTCGAGGTAGGGAGAGCCGAACTCGCGCTCCCAGGCGACCCCGAGGTCGGTGGTGCCGTGGAAGCCCTCCAACGCCCACAGGGACGCGTGGGTCACGATGCACGAGAAGCGGTCGGTTCCCCCTGCGAGCCAGTTGGCCATGTAGCCGCCGAACGACCCACCGGCGGCCGCGAGTCGCTGCTCGTCGATGCGTTCGTCGGCGGCCGCGGCGTCGATCGCGCTGAGCAGGTCCGTCGAGGGCTCGTGGCCCCACCGGCCCCAGCCACGTTGGATGAACTCCCAGCCGTAGCCGGTCGAGAGGGCGGGGTCGGGGAGCAGCACCGCGAAGCCCTGGTCGGCCAGCACGTGCGGGTTCCAGCGCCAGTGCCACGTGTTCCACGATCCCAACGGCCCGCCGTGGATGAACGTCACCAGGGGGACCGGTCCGGAGGCCGTCGCTGGCAGCACCAGCCACGAGCCGATCTCGACCCCGTCCCGCGCCGAGGTGGTGAGACGTTCCACCCGCGCACCCGGGACCGCCGAGCTCGCGGGTGACGGCAGCTCGGTCGCCTCCTGCTCCGCCGCCCCGGCCTCCAGGCGCACCGGACGGTGTGGGCTGTCCACGTGCGCCCGCAGCGCGTACAGGTGCTCGCCGTCGGGGGAGACCCGCACTTCGGTGTAGGCGCCGTCGGCGGTGAGCCGGGTCACCTCGTCGGTCGCGAGGTCGCACCGGAACACGGGCCGGTGGCCGGAGGCGTCGGCGGTGAACACGACGGCGCTGCCGTCCGGCAGCCAGCCCGGTTCGCTCGGCCACAGGTCCAGGTCGGGAGCGACGTCCCGTGCCCTGCCGGTGTCGAGGTCGATGAGCACCAGGCACTCGTCCGACGCCCGGTCCGGCTCGCCGAGCAGCTCCGCGACGCAGATGACGTGGCGCCCATCGGGCGACACGGCCGGATCGCTGTAGGCGCGCCCGTCGTCGATCAGGACCCGGCGGTCGCCGGTCGCCGCGTCGATCGCTGCCAGGTGGGTCGCGAGGTCGTCGGGACCGGCGACGGCGAGCCCCGGCCTCTCCGGCCGCCACCCCGACACGTAGGTCCCACCGTCGGGTGCGACGTCCGCCGTGGTGTCGTGCAACGACCAGCCACGGACGAGCGGTCGCGACGCGGCGTCCCTCGACGGCGTCGCGTCCGCCGGGGTCGTCGCGTCCGTCGACGGTGACGCCGCCTCGGCGCCAGCGTCGGACCCGGCATCGCCGGGTCGGACCGTTCCGCCGAGCTCGGACCCGGTCAGGACCCATCGCGCCGGCTCCCTGGGTCCGAGGTAGCTGTCCCACCAGCGGATGGGGTAGGTGGTGAACAGCTGCGCGCTCACCCCGGCGTCGTCACGCGCCCGCTCGCGCGCCCGGTCCTCGTGCACGTCCGCCGCCGAGGGATACACCTCGGCGCTCACGATCGCGACGGCCCGACGTGACGCGGTCGACACCGCCGTGACCCCCGCGGGCGGCGCGAATACCAGGCGGGCTTCGCCCCCAGCGGGCGGCAGCGACCACAGTGCGGCGGGCGGATCGCTGCTCCCCTCCGAGCCGGCGGCGTCGGGATCGGGCCGAGCCGAGGTGAACAGCAGCTCACCGTCGGGCAGGAACGCCGCGGCCGACTCGCCGGCCGCCGACCGGGTCAGCTGGCGCGCCGGGGCCACCCCGTCCGGGTCGATCTCCCACAGCGCCGTGCGGTAGCGGGTGCCGTCCGGTGCCGGGGTGCCGACCCCGACGACGAGTCGTCGCCCGTCCGGGGAGAGCTGGAGCCCGGCGATGCGGGGACGGCGGAGGAAGGCGGCGATGTCGTCGGCTCGGCTCATGCGAGCCGAGGTTACGGGACGTGGGGGAGGCCTCCGTCCGCCCTACCCTGCGGTGGCATGGATGCGGTCCACCTGCCCGGCGGCGTCTCGGTCCCCGAGACGGAGCTCGAGGTGCGTGCCGTCCGTTCCGGTGGCCCGGGTGGTCAGAGCGTGAACACCACGGACTCGAAGGTCGAGCTGCGATGGAACGTCGCCACCAGTTCCGCCCTCGACGAGACGCAGCGCGACCGGCTGCTCGAGCGTCTCTCGAGCCGCCTGACCCGCGACGGCGAGCTGATCCTGCACGGTTCCGAGCACCGCAGCCAGCACCGCAACCGGGCGGCCGTCGAGGCGAGGTTCCGATCCATCGTCGGTGAGGCCCTGCAGCCGCCGACCCCGCGCCGACGCACCCGCCCCACCCGGGCATCGAAGGAGCGGCGCCTGCGCGCGAAGCAGCACCGCAGCGAGGTGAAGCGCCTGCGCAAGCCGCCCCAGGGCTGAGCTCCGGGGGTCCGCTGCCCCCGGGGCTGACGCTGCCCCCGGTGGGCGCCGCGCGGCGCCATCCGCCCGGAACCGTCCGCACGGACTTGCAGGTTCCTGCATCATCATGCAGACTGTGCGACCCGGGCGCTGACCGGTCCCGCCGTCCGACCGCACGGCGGCACCCCGCTAGCGCCCGCACCGTCCTCGCCGAGCTTCCTCGGCCCGCCCCCACCTCCCGTCCCCGTCCGAGGAGCTCTCGATGGCGCACCGTGCCGGCATCGTCGGCGCCTCCGGCTACGGCGGCGTCGAGCTCCTGCGCCTCCTCGACGGCCACCCGGCCATCGAGCCGGCCGTCGTCGCGGCCAACGCCCAGGCCGGTGAGCCGGTCGCCTCGTTGTTCCCGAACCTGACGGGTGCGCGCACGTTCGACGCGATCGACGTGGGCGCCCTCGCCGAGCTCGACGTCGTGTTCCTCGCCGCGCCGCACGGCGTCGCGCTGGAGCTCGCGCCGACGCTGTACGAGGCCGGCGTGCCCGTCGTCGACCTCTCCGCGGCGTTCCGCCTGAGCGCGGACGGGTTCACGACCTGGTACGGCGAGTCGCACCCCCGGCCGGACCTGGCGGCAGGCGAGGCGCAACCAGGCGAGGGCGTCGTCTACGGCCTGCCCGAGTTCCGGCGCGGGTCGATCCGGCAGGCCACGCTGGTCGCGAACCCCGGCTGCTACCCGACCGCGGCACTGCTCGGCCTGACGCCGGTCGCCGAGCTGTTGACGCCCGGCTCCGTGGTGGTCGACGCCATGAGCGGCACCTCGGGTGCGGGGCGCGCGGCCAAGGACCACCTGCACTTCGCCCATGTGCACGGCGACGCCACCGCCTACGGGGCCCCGGCGCACAGACACACGGGCGAGATCGAACGCTGGCTGCCGGGCGACCTCGGAGCCGTGACGTTCACCCCCCACCTCGTGCCCATGAGCCGCGGCCTGCTCGCCACGGCCTACGGCACGCTGCGGGACGACGTCACCGCCGACGACGTCGAGGATGCGCTGCGCTCGGCCTACCGCGACGAGCCGTTCGTCCACGTGCTGGCGCCCGGCACGTTCCCGCACACCAAGGCGGTCGCCGGCTCCAACGGCTGCCAGCTCGGTGCCGTCGTCGATCCGCGGACCCGCCGCGTCACGGTCACCAGCGCGATCGACAACCTCGGCAAGGGAGCCGCGGGACAGGCGCTGCAGAACGCGAACCTGGTGCTCGGGCTCGACGAGACCAGCGGGTTGAGCGCCATCGGCGTCTACCCGTGACCCGGCCCACGCCGGAGGGCGCGTCCCCGGCCACGGGACCGACGCAGCTGCCGTGGGGCCCCGAGGACCGGTCGCCGCTCACGCCACGGCCCGGCGGCGTGACGGCGGTGCCGGAGGTCCGCGCCGCCGGGGTGGTGGCCGGCCTGAAGGACAGCGGCCGCCCCGACCTCGCGCTCGTCGACGTCGGGGCCGTCGTCCCCGCCGCCGCGACCACGACCACCAACCTGGTCAAGGCCGCGCCGTGCGTGGTGACCGAGCGGCACCTGACCGACGGCACGGCCAGGGCCGTGGTGATCAACGCCGGCAGTGCCAACGCCTGCACCGGTGAACGCGGTGAGGAGGACGCCCTGCGGACCACCCGCGAGGTCGGGGCGGCGCTCGGTTGCGACCCGGCGGCCGTGTTGCCGCTGTCGACGGGGTTGATCGGCATGCCGCTGCCGACCGAGGCGATCGTCGCGGCGATCCCCCAGGTGGTGGGCTCGCTCGGCGACGATCCCGCGGACGCTGATCGGGCCGCGGAGGCGATCACGACCACGGACACGGCCCTCAAGCAGGTGGCGTTCGAGGTGGCCGACGAGGCGGGGACCTGCCGCATCGGGGGGTTCGCGAAGGGGGCCGGCATGATCGAGCCGGCGATGGCGACGATGCTGGCCGTGCTCGTCACGGACGCACCTCTGACGAGCCCGGTCCTGCGACCCATGCTGGCGCAGGCGGTCCAGCAAAGCTTCAACCGGATCAGCGTCGATGCGTGCGGATCGACCAACGACACGGTCGTGCTCCTGGCCACCGGCACGGCGACCGCGCCACCCGGACCCGAGGCGGTGCGCACCGGTCTCGAGGCGGCGTGCGGCGACCTCGCCCACGCGATCGTCGCCGACGGCGAGGGGACCGAGAAGGTCGCCGCGGTCACCGTCCGGGGAGCTCCGACGGAGTTGGAGGCGGACCGTCTCGCGCGGGCGATCACCGCTTCGACGCTGTTCCGCGCGGCGGTGCACGGCGCGGACCCGAACTGGGGTCGCATCCTCGCGGCCATGGGCGCCGCCGGCGTCCCGTTCGATCCGCGGCGGGTCAGCGTGACGTGCGGCGGCGTCATGGTCTGTCGTTTCGGGACCGCCACGGTCTTCGACCCCGGCCAGGTCGGGGCGCGGCTGTCCCGACCCGAGGTCACCTTCGAGGTCGACCTGCACAGCGGCAGCCACGCCGTCACCCATCTGACCGCCGACCTCACCGCGGCCTACGTGGCGGCCAACGCGGACTACACGACCTGACCCCTCCCATCCACCGCGCCACCCAGGCACACCCGACCAGCGATCCCGAGGCGAACGTGAGCAGCAGCGACCCTCCGACGACGACCCCGGCACTGAGCGGCGGTCGCATCACCACGGCCGACGACGTCTCGGCCGAGCGGGTGGAGATCGCGCAGGAGAAGGCCGCGGTCCTGCGCGAAGCGCTGCCGTGGATCACCCGTTTCCACGGCCAGACCGTCGTCATCAAGTACGGCGGCAACGCGATGGTCGACCAACAGCTGAAGCGCTCGTTCGCCGCGGACGTCGCCCTGCTGCACTTCGTCGGGCTGAAGCCGGTGATCGTGCACGGTGGTGGTCCGCAGATCAGCGAGCTCGCCGGCAAGCTGGGCGTCGAGTCCAGCTTCGTCGACGGTCTCCGGGTCACCGACCAGGCGATGATGGACGTGGTGCGCATGGCCCTGCTCGGCCAGGTGAACCCCGAGGTCGTGGGCCTCGTGCAGGAGGCCGGCGCGCCCGCCGTGGGTGTGGCCGGGACCGACGCCGGTCTGCTGCAGGTCAACCCGGCGACCAGCCCCGGGGGAGTGGACCTCGGTCTGGTGGGCGAGGTCGAGCGGGTCGACACGACCTACCTCGACGAGCAGCTCGCCGACGGCTTCCTGCCCGTGGTCGCCACGATCGGCCGCGACGCCGACGGTGTCGAGCGCAACGTCAACGCCGACGTCGCCGCCGGAGCGATCGCCGCCGCGCTCGGCGCGTCCAAGCTGGTCTACCTCACCGACGTGCCCGGCCTCTACCTCGACTTCGGCGACCCGGAGAAGCAGGCGTTGGTCAGCGAGGTCAGCGTGGACCGGCTCGAGCGGATGCTGGCCGACGACGAGCTGCACACGGGGATGCGTCCGAAGGTCCGCTCGATCACCGCGGCGATCCGTGACGGCCTCCCGCAGGCACACATCCTCGATGGTCGGGTCCTGCACGCGGTGCTGATCGAGATCTTCACCGACGAGGGCGTCGGCACGATGGTGACGCCCTCCGTCTCGGCACCGCAGCCGCGCACGGCACCGGGCGTACAGACCCGGCCGACGGCGCCGCGCGCCGGGTCGACCACGGGGTCGGCCGCGGGAGTGAGGCCGTGAGCCCCTCCGATCCCCGGGCGGCCGACGCCCGTTCGCGGCAAGCCGGCGACGCCGCTTCGCTCGAGGAGCTGCAGGCCCGTGCCGGAGCGCACGTCATGCGGTCCTACGGGCCCGCGAAGGGGGCGTTCGTCCGCGGCCAGGGCACCGCTCTGTTCGACGCGAGCGGTCGGGCCTGGCTGGACTTCCTGTGCGGCCTCGCCGTCACGAGCCTCGGTCACGCGCATCCGGCCGTGACGGCGGCGGTGACCCAGCAGGCCGGGACCCTGGTCCACACCTCGAACCTGTACCTGACCGAACCGGCGATCGAGCTCGCCGAGAAGCTCGCCCGCATCGTGGGGTGGCCGGACGCACGCACGTTCTTCGCGCAGTGCGGGGCGACCGCGAACGAGGCTGCGATCAAGCTCGCCCGCAAGCACGGCAAGCGCCAGCACGAGGACAAGGTCCGCGTCGTGGCCCTCGAGGGCTCGTTCCACGGCCGGACCCTCGCGACGTTGGAGGCGACCGGCCAACCGGCGAAGCACGCACCCTTCGAACCGCTCGCCGGCTTCGTGGACCACGTGCCCCACGACGACGCTGACGCGCTGACCGCGGCGGTCGGGGACCGGACCTGCGCGGTGCTCCTCGAGGTGGTCCAGGGCGAGGGCGGCGTGCGTGCGCTGAGCCCCGAGGTCCTCTCGGCGGCACGTGACGCCTGCGACCGTCACGGTGCGCTGCTGATCGTCGACGAGGTCCAGACCGGCATGGGCCGGACCGGCCCGTGGTTCGCGTTCCAGGACACCGACGTCGTACCCGACGTGATCACGCTCGCGAAGGCCCTGGCCAACGGGCTCCCGATCGGAGCGTGCGTGGCCCGCGGAGCGGCGGGCGAGGTGTTCGAACCCGGTGACCATGCCACCACGTTCGGCGGCAACCCGGTCGTGTGCGCGGCTGCCAACGCCGTGATCGACACGATCGAGCGCGTGCAGCTGCTCCAAGCCGCACGTGCCCGCAGCCGGCGCCTCGGGGACGGCCTGGCGGCCCTGGTGGAGTCCGCGCCGCACGCGGCGGGCGTACGGGGTCGTGGGTTGCTGCTCGGCCTCGAGCTCGACGCACCTGTGGCCGCGGAGCTCGAGGAGGCCTGCCGCGAGCGCTACCTGCTGGTCAACGCCGTGGCACCCGACGTGCTGCGGCTGGCCCCGCCGCTGACCGTCTCGCGACAGGAGGTCGATCTCGCGTTGAGTGCGCTCGAGGAGGCCCTGCACGCCGTCGGCACGTCCGACTGAGCCGTTCCACCACCCGAGGGAGCCCGATGGCCGACAAGTCCCGCCGCCACCAGCGGCTGCGGCAGCTCGTGACCGAGCTCGACCTGCGTTCGCAGGTCGAGGTGGCCGACGTGCTGCGCGCGGACGGGTTCGAGGTGCACGAGGCCACGGTGAGCCGTGATCTCGGCGAGGTCGGTGCCGTCAAGGTCCGCGGGGCCGATGGCTCGCTGGTCTACCGGCTGGCGGCCGACCCTGGCCCGTCGTCGGCACGTGAACGCCTCGAGGAGACCCTTCGGCGGTTCGTCACCCACGTCACCGCCAGCGGCAACCTCGCCGTGCTGCGCACGCCACCCGCCTGCGCGCACCCGGTGGCCTCCGCCATCGACCTCGCCGAGCTGGAGCGTGTGATCGCCACCGTGTCCGGCGACGACACCGTCCTCGTGGTCGCCCAGGAGGGAACGACCGGGCGGGAGCTCGCGGACGAGCTCGCGACCCTCGCCGGCCTGCAGCGAGCCGAGCCGACCCCACGGCGCCCCACCGGGTCGCCGCGCACGCCCTCGCATCCGTGAAGACCCGGACGTTCGAACGCACCAAGGAGCAACCATGAGCAAGCCCCGGATCGTGCTCGCCTACTCGGGCGGCCTCGACACCTCCGTCGCCATCGAGTGGCTGAAGGAGCACAAGGACGTCGACGTGGTCGCGTGCGCCGTGGACGTCGGCCAGGGTGTCGACGACCTCGAGGAGATCCGGCAACGAGGCCTGGAGTGCGGAGCCGTGGAGTCGGTCGTGATCGACGCGACCACCGAGTTCGCCGACGGTTTCATCGCGCCCGCCTTGAAGGCCAACGCGATGTACATGAACAAGTACCCGCTGGTCTCGGCCCTCTCACGGCCCCTGATCGTCAAGCACCTCGTGCAGGTCGCGCGCGACACCGGTGCCGCCGGCGTGGCGCACGGCTGCACCGGCAAGGGCAACGATCAGGTCCGCTTCGAGGTGGGCACGATGTGCCTCGCGCCGGATCTCGCGACGCTCGCGCCCATCCGCGAGTGGGGGCTGACGCGTGACGCGGCCATCGACTGGGCGACGGAGCGTGGCATCCCCATCCCCGTGACCTCGAAGACCTCGCCGTACTCGATCGACGAGAACGCGTGGGGACGCACCGCGGAGTGCGGGATCATCGAGGACCCGTGGGCCGCGCCACCGGCCGACGTCTACGAACGGACCGTCGACGTGGTGGACGCCCCGGACACCCCCGAGGAGGTCGTGATCGGCTTCCGGCGGGGACTGCCGGTCAGCCTCGACGGTGAGGAGCTGCCGCTCGCGGAGCTGGTCGCCCGGCTGGACGGGCAGGCGGGCCGTCACGGCGTCGGCCGCATCGACATGATCGAGGACCGGCTGGTCGGCATCAAGAGCCGCGAGATCTACGAGTGCCCGGCGGCGATCACGCTCATCAACGCGCACCGCGACCTCGAGGACCTCTGCCTCGAGCAGGAGCTCGCCGACCACAAGCGCAACGAGGAGAGCCGGTACGCGCAGCTGATCTACAACGGCCTGTGGTGGGGCCCGCTCAAGCGCGCCATCGACGCCTTCATGGAGGAGGCGGCCGGCTACGTCAACGGCGAGGTGCGGGTGCAACTGTTCAAGGGCAGCGCCACCGTCGTCGGCCGCCGCAGCGAGTCCTCCGGGCTGTACTCCTACGACATGGCGACCTACGACGAGGGTGACCGCTTCGACCAGACGTTGGCCGAGGGCTTCGTCAAGCTCTGGGGCCTGCCGCTCAAGACCTGGGCGGCGCGCACGCGCGACGCGGACGTCGAGGCCTGACGCGACCGCGCTGGTCCGGCGGCCGGTCCGCCGGATGCCCGGAGCGCGCCGGCGCGCTCCACGGCTTGGCCGGTCCGGGTGGTGACGGGACACGGAGGTGGACAGGTGGCGCTGCGCATCGTGCAGATCGACGTCCCGAGGCGGCAGCGCGAGATCGTCACCGCGTTCTGGGCGGACGCACTCACCGCCCGGGCCGTCGATGCGCCGTTCGGGTTCGTGCACCTCGTCGACGCCACGTCCCGCCTGGAGATCCACGTCCAGGCGATCGAGGACGGTGCGCCGCGCTACCACCTCGACGTCGAATCGTCCGACCGCGAGGCGAGGGTGCGGGACCTGCTCGATGTCGGAGCGACGTGGGTCGGCGCGACGGACCTCGGGTTCACGGTCCTGGCCGCCCCGTCCGGGCTGCTGCTGTGCGTCATCGACCCTGACGCGGCCACGCCCACCCCGGTGGCACCGCGGGCCGCGGGCCGCGGGCTGCTCGACGGCGTCCGCATCGAGGTCCCGACGGCTCAGGTGGAGACCGAGGTGGCCTTCTGGACGAAGCTGCTCGAGGCGATCCCGGGCGCACCCGCCCGGTCGGACGACGACAGAACGACCGCCTCCGACGACGGACGTCCCCGCCACGCGATCGGGGGCGTGCTCGGGCCGGGTGGTCCCGTCCGCGTCGAGGTGCATGCGGTCGACGCGCCGCCCCGGCTACAGGTCGAGCTGTCCACCCCGGACGTCCCCGTGGAAGTCGAGCGGCTCCTCCGGTGCGGTGCGAGCCACGTCGGTGACCACGGGGGAGGGATCGTGCTCGCCGATCCAGCGGGCAACCTGCTCCGGCTCGTGCCCACGCCGCCGGAGTGACGACCGTTCGACGCGACGGCTTCACCCGGCGCTCGTCCTCCGCGTACCGTTCGCATGGGTGCGACCGTCTGCGCGCCGGATCGGCCGCGTGTCCGCGCCGCTCTCGCCTCGGACCGCCACCGGCACACGCACCCGACGGAGACCGACCGTGAGCCATGACCGACCGTGAGCCAGGACCGACCGTGAGCCAGGACCAACCGTGACCGACGACATCGACGGCACGTCGGAAGCCGCCACCGACGCCGGCCGGCTCTGGGGCGGCCGCTTCGCGAGCGGTCCGGACGAGGCCGCCTGGGCTCTGGGGGTCTCGACCGGGTTCGATCGGCACCTGTGGCGCCAGGACCTGTCCGGGTCGGCCGCGCACACGCACGAGCTGCACCGCATCGGCGTGCTGGACACCGATGAACGCGACGCGATGCTGGACGCTCTCGGACGCTGCGCGGAGCTGTTCGCGAGCGGCGCTTTCCCGTTCCTGGCCACCGACGAGGACGTTCACGGAGCGATCGAGCGGTGGTTGGTCGAGGAGCTCGGTCCGCTCGGCGGCAAGCTGCGTGCGGGCCGGTCGCGCAACGATCAGATCGCCGGCGATCTCCGGCTGTGGTGCCGGGACGCGTGCGACGAGCTCGTCGCTCTGATCGGTGAGCTGCAGCAGGCCTTCGTCGAGCAGGCGGACGTCCACCTCGGCTGGCACGCTCCCGGTTACACGCACCTGCAGCGTGGGCAGCCGGTGCTGCTGAGCCACCACCTGCTCGCGTACGTGTGGATGCTCGACCGCGACGCCGGTCGGCTGCGTGACGCGCGCGAACGCCTGGACGAGTCGACGTTGGGTTCCGGCGCCCTCGCTGGACAGACGCTCGGGCTCGACCCGGAGGCGTACGCGGCGCACCTCGGGATGGCCAGGACCTCGCCGAACTCGATCGATGCGGTCGCCTCGCGCGACTTCGCGCTCGAGCTGCTGGCGGCGTGCGCCATCCTGGCCGTGACGCTCTCGCGGCTCGGTGAGGAGATCGTGCTCTGGGCCACCTCGGAGTTCGGGTTCGTCCGGGTGGGCGACGCCTTCTCGACGGGGAGCTCGATCATGCCGCAGAAGCGCAACCCGGACGTGGCCGAGCTCGTGCGTGGCAAGACCGGCCGGGTGATCGGCGACCTGGTGGGTCTGCTGACCACCATGAAGGCGCTTCCTCTCGCCTACGACCGCGACCTGCAGGAGGACAAGGAACCGGTCTTCGACGCCGTCGCCACCCTGCGGCTGGTCCTGCCTGCGATCACCGGCACGGTCGCCAGCCTGCGTTTCGACCGCGACCGCCTCGCCGCGGCCTCGGTCGGCGGGTTCGCGCTGGCGACCGACCTGGCGGAGGAACTGGTCGGGCGTGGGGTCCCGTTCCGTGAGGCACACGAGATCGTCGGCGAGGTCGTGCGCGTCGCCGAGGAGCGGGGCGTCGACCTCGACGGTCTCGAAGCGGAGGCGCTGGCCGGCATCCATCCCGCCCTGGACGCCGCCGTGGCCACGCGCCTGGATCCGCAGCAGGCGATCGATCGGCGCGACGCCGTCAACGGCACCGCGACCGTCTCGGTCCGTCGGCAGCTCGAGCTCGCCCGGGCCGCCGCGGCGGCCAACACCGGCTGATCCTGCCGACACCGGCCGATCCGGCCCGATGCGGCCGACACCGGCCGATCCGACCCGACGCACGAGGGAGCACCGAGGTGGCGAGAACCAACGACGAGGTGGCACGCCTGCTCGCCGAGCTCGCGACCCTCACGGAGATCGACGAGGGGGACCCCAACGCGTTCCGCGTCCGGGCCTACCAGAACGCGGAACGGGCGGTGCGCGGGCTGGACCGGGACGTGAGCCAGATGACGACCACGGACCTGGCCAAGGTCCGCGGCATCGGCAAGAGCATCGCGGCACGCATCCGCGAGTACGTCGACGAGGGCTCGATCGGCAAGCTCGAGGAGCTGCGGGGTCGACACCCGTCGGGCAAGCGCGAGCTCATGAAGGTCCCGGGGCTGGGGCCGAAGAGCGTCCGCCTGCTCCACGAGGAGCTCGGCATCACCGACCTGGAGGGACTGGCCGCCGCGCTGGAGGACGGACGCATAGCGCAGCTACCGGGGATGGGTGAGAAGACGGTCGCCAACATGGAGAAGGCGATCAGCCAGCTGGGGTTGACGTCCAAGGACGAGCGCGTCCCCATCGGGACGGCCCTGCCCGTCGCCGAGCGGATCCTCGAGGAGCTGCGGGACGTCGACGGGGTCGAGGACATCGCCTACGCCGGCAGCCTGCGTCGTTTCCGCGAGGACATCGGCGACGTCGACGTGCTGGTGGCCACGCGACGCCCCGGTCCCGTCCGCGAGGCGTTCCTGGCGCTCGACGACGTGGAACGCACGATCGGCTCGGGTGAGACCAAGACCTCGGTGGTGACGCGCGACGGCGTCCAGGTCGATCTGCGGGTCGTGCCGCCGGCGAGCTTCGGGGCCGCCCTCGTCTACTTCACCGGCTCGAAGGCGCACAACATCCGTCTACGCCAGCGAGCCATCGAGCGTGGCTGGACGCTCAGCGAATACGCGCTCGCCGAGCAGACCGAGGAGGACGACGAGGAGGACGGCGCCGTCGTGGCCGCGGCGACCGAGGACGAGGTCTACGAGGCGCTCGGCCTGCCGTTCATCGCCGCGGAGCTGCGGGAGGACGACGGGGAGATCGAGGCCGCCGAACGGGGTGAGTTGCCGACCCTGCCCGAGGTGGCGGACCTGCGCGGTGACCTGCACGATCACACGGACCTCTCCGGGGACGGACGCGACAGCCTCGAGGACCTGGTGGCCGCCGCGGCGGCGCGCGGTCTCGAGTACCTCGCGATCACCGACCACGCGGAGGACCTGCGCATGAACGGGGTCTCGCGCAGCGACATGGAGGCGCAGCGGGCACGTCTCCGCGAGCTCGAACAGGAGCGTGGCGACATCGCCCTGCTGCACGGCGCCGAGCTGAACATCGGGCTGCACGGCGGCCTGGACTACGACGACGACTTCCTCGCCACCTTCGACTGGCTCGTCGCCAGCGTGCACTCGCACATGGGCCGTGGCGTCGCGGAGCAGACCGCCAGGGTCGTCGCGGCGATCCGCCATCCGAGCGTGACCGCGATCGGTCACCTCACCGGTCGTATGCTCGGGCGTCGCGCCGGCATCGAGCTCGACGTGGACCAGGTGCTCGATGCCGCCGTGGAGACGGGGACCGCGATCGAGATCAACGCCTCGCCCGCGCGGCTGGACGCGCCCGCCTCCGTGATCCGCGAAGGCGCACGCCGTGGCTGCCGCTTCGTGATCTCGACCGACGCGCACGCCGTGCAGGACCTCGACCGGGCGCGGTTCGGCGTCGCACAGGCCCGGCGGGGTCGCCTCGACGTCGAGGCGATCGCCAACACGTGGGAGTTGAGCCGGTTCCGCGCCTGGATCGACGAGGTCCGGGGCAGGTGAGCGACGGGTACGCGCGGCTGCACGCGGCCCCCGAGCCGTTCGACCGGACGCGTCTCGGTGCCGGCGTGACGCAGGCGGCCAACGCACTGCTCGGGGCGCTGCTGATCCGCGACGAGCACGCGGGGGCCGTGGTGGACGACGCGGTCGAGAACGAGGGGGCTCGTGGCCGATCGACGTCGCGGAGCGGTGAGACAGCGTCCGCGTCGGCGAGCCGGGACGGGTCCACGATCGCGCGCGTCGTCGAGGCGGAGGCCTACCGGGAGGACGACCCGGCCAGCCACAGCCACGCCAAGCGGACCACCCGCTCGGAGCCGATGTTCTGGGGTCCCGGCACGGCCTACGTCTACCGCTCGTACGGCGTGCACTGGTGCTGCAACGTCAGCGTCGAGGCGGACGGGGTCGGAGCGGCCGTGCTGCTGCGTGCGGCGGTGGTGCTACAGGGTCACGCGGCGGTACGAGCGCGGCGCGGGGCAGCGAGGCGGGACCGGGAGCTGTTGCGTGGACCAGGGTGCCTCTCCGCGGGTCTGGCCATCGATGGGCGACTCGACCGGGGGGACCTCATCGACGGGGTGGGTGGCGTCCGGCTCGCCGACGACGGGTGGCGTCCGGAGCCACACGAGGTCGTGGCCGGCCCGCGGGTCGGGGTACGGCTCGCCCCGGACCTCGCCTGGCGTTTCTGGCTGCAGGTGCCCGAGACCAGCGCGTACCGTCGCTCGCCCCGGGCCACGGCCGCCCCGGGCGGCGACGCAGCGATGAGCGCTTGTCGCACATGACCGTGCACCTGCTGGAGGTCCCGGGCCCCAGCGGTTACCGTCACACCCGACGCGGACGAACGTCGTCGCAACCCGACGATCCTCGCCCCAGGAGCTCGTCTCAGGGACTGGTCTCAGGGACTCGTCTCAGGGACTGGTCTCAGGGCAAGGGTCCGCATCCGCCCCGATCGGGGCACGCTCCTTCCCATCACCGTGGTCCGTCGAAGCCGACGAGGTACCACCGGTGGGTACGCCACGACCCCGTCCGCTCCGGACGACGGTCACGGCGTTTGACACGACCACACACCGCGACGTACGATACGCGGTCCGAACGGAAGGCCTCGGCTCCCCGGAGCCCGACCTCGCACGACGAGGTCGTCCACGGCCGCCGGTTGGACGGGTTCGACGCCAGGTGGTAGCGTTCGACGCTCCGCCAGGTGAACGAGCCTGGGTGGATCACAAGCGGTCCTCTCGCTGGAAGCCGACCCCGTTCCGGGGCGGAACCCGGTGAGCCGCGCACCGCTCCTTGAGAACTGCACAGGGTGCCAAAAGCCAGTGACGCATCCGACGACTTCGGTCGTGGGATGTGATCACGACCCCGTCGATCGCGACCTCCGAACCGGAAGGTGCGGTCAACGAGTTGTGAGAATGTAGTACCCCTTAATAGATGAGGGATCGATGGTCACCGCCAGGTGACCGACGAACCTTCGTTTTGTCGATCGAGCACCACCTTGTGGTAATGCGATCACTCAACGGAGAGTTTGATCCTGGCTCAGGACGAACGCTGGCGGCGGGTCTAACACATGCAAGTCGAGGGACGAACCGAGGTGCTTGCACCTCGGGGAAACCGGCGAACGGGTGAGTAACACG
>SKTG01000347.1 GCA_007118045.1 Nitriliruptoraceae bacterium | reverse complement strand
CGGTTCTCGGGGCAGGTGGTGGATGGACTCGGTGAGGGCGATCCGATCGAGGAGCTTCGGCAGCTCGGGGAGCTCCATGCGCGGGCGGTGCTGGGTGGCCGTGTCGTGGCCATCCGACGGCTGCTGATCCGGGAAACCTCCCGGTTCCCCGACCTGGCACGCGACTACTACGACCGTGCCCCCCGCCGCGTGATCTCCACCATCGCCCGAGCGCTGCAGCGATACGAAGCGCGTGGTCTGCTCCGGGTCGCCGACCCTGAGCGAGCCGCCGAGCAGCTCGCGTTCCTCGTACTCGGAGCATCGCTCGACGAGGCCCTGTTCGACGCCGAGGGACGACCAACCTCGGACGCGGTGGTGAAGGAACGCGCCCGCTCTGGGGTCGACTTGTTCCTGCGTGCCCATGGGGTCGGCCCTCGCCGGTGAGGGGTCGCGAGGCACCTTCCCCGCTGTGGAGTCCTGATCACGGAACGGTGGACCCTGAAGGTCGCCGGCGCGGTCCGCTGTCACCGAGTTGGCTGTTCATGAGTCGGTCGCCGCCACGCGCGGTGCCCGGCGTCACGCCAGCTCGCGAGGGATCTGCATGGCGGCGAGGTAGCAGGAGTCGTAGGCGAGCGCACTCCATGGGCCGGGGATGACCAGCTCGGCCAGCGCTCCGGTCGGGAAGCCTCGGACGAGCAACTCCCGGGCCGCCGGCTCGCCGGTCGGTGCCAGGTCGTGGATCAGACGCTCAAGGCCGGGGTTGTGGCCGATCACCAGCAAACCTTCGACGTGATCGCCCACCTGCTGGCACCGTTCGAACCAGGTCTGCCCCCCGGCGCCGTACAGCTGGTCGTCGATGGTGACCTGAACATGGTCGGGAAGCGCGGTCCGCACCCCATCCAGCGTGGCGACGGTACGTACCGCGGAGGAGCACAGCACCACCTCGATGCTCGGAGCACGTTCCTCGAGCGCACGTCGGAGCCGTGGCAAGGCCTTCTGGCCGCGGCCTGACAGAGGCCGATCGTGATCCGCGAGACCGCTGTGGTTCCACGAGGACTTCGCGTGCCGAAGGACGAACAGCCTGCGATCCACGTCAGCTCCGATCGGTGATCCTGTTCGCTTCGCCGCATGCGCCCTTGTGAGTATCTCTGAGCACGCGCGAGGACGTCGCGCTCGACCACCCGAAAGAGCGTGCACCACCGGCGCTCGTGGTGACGGACGATCGACGGCTCGCCGGGACCGGCACCCTCCTCGTGGAGGCCGTCGTCGACGCGACCGCCGCAGCGGGTGCCCGGCGGCTGTGGCTCGTCACCATGAACGACAACGTCGATACGTTGGGCTTCCATCGACGCCGCGAGCGGCTGCTGGCGGCGATCACCTACCGGAGCTACGCCAGGGTCGTCTGCCGGTTGGTGCTCGGCCGGCGTGGGCGGTCGACCGAGTCCGTTGGCGAGTGACCACATGAGCGACGAAGGTCCGATCGTCCGCGAGGCGGAGGCCGGAGACGCCGCTGCCATCGCTGCACTCCAGGTTCGCTCGTGGCGGACGGCCTACCGCGGCATCGTGCCGGATGCCGTCCTCGACGGCCTCGCCGAGGACGCGTGGCTCGAGCGATGGACCGATGGGCTCGCGGGAGTGCGACGGGATGGCGTCCATCGACTGGTCTCAACCGCCTCTTGGGGCGGACCGCCCCGTGCCGTCGCGGTTTGCGGACCCGCTATCGGGCCAGCGGCTGCCCTGACCGCCCAGCTCTACGTCCTGTACGCCGATCCCTCGAGCTGGGGATGCGGTCACGGAAGCGCCTTGCTGCGCCGCGTCCACGAACTCCTCGCCTCCGACGGTCACCTCGGTGCACTGCTGTGGGTAGCCGCAGGCAACGCTCGCTCGATCGGCTTCTACGAGCGTCGTGGCTGGGTGCGGGACGGCGAGACCCAGCGCGAACAGGTGGCAGGTGCCACCTTCGATGAGGTCCGGATGGTGCGGGAGCTCGCCCCAGGACCGCGACCCTGACCGCTGCGCATGTTGCGATGACGGCCTCCCTGGGCCCTCATCCGCTTCGCGACCATCGCGAGGTCCACGGGGACCCCGGGGAGGCCGTGAGATCCAGTGTGGCTTCCCAGCGGTAGGTCGTCGGCCAGCGGCGGAAGATCGGTAGGCGGAACAGAACGCCGAGCAGCGGACGGCGCTGCCGGGTCCGCCAGGGGCCGATCCGGTCGATGACGAGAGTCACCCGATCGGTCGTGCGCTCGAGCTCGTACCGCCCCTGCAGTTGGATGGCGCCGTCGGCCTCCAGCTGTACGCGCCCCTGGCGGTGCGCCGGTGGGGCCACGCGCAGCGGGTCGGGCAACGGGGGCTCCAGCCTCACGGCACAGCTGTGAACCCCACGGCGGACCCCCAGTCCGGCCAGGCTGGGCTCCCCATCCACGTCGACGACGTCCCGCCCGTCGGGGGGCGATGTCCCTGCGGCGCCGGCCAGTCTCTGTGTCGGGTCGGCCGACCAGCTGGGATTGAGCTGGCACACCATGGCGTCGAGGTCGTAGCGGGCCATCAGGCAGCGGCGCCCACCGATTGGCAGCGGCAGCCGGCTGATGGCGCGGGGCTGTCCGTCGACCCGCAGTGCCACCTCGGATCTGCGGACCGGTACGAAGGACATCGTCGGCAGCCACAGGAAGGGGAAGAACGCCGGTGCGTCGAACGACCCTCCGACCGGTGCGAGCAGCGGGAAGTGGTCCCGACGAGCTCTGAGGTGTTCGTGCAGGTGGAGCTCGATCCGGCGTCCGTTGGGTGCGGTGAAGGCGATGTCGACCTTCAGGCCGTCGTCGGTGATCTCGAAACGGGCTGGATCGAACGCGGCCCGCTCGATACCGGCCAGGCCCTGCTCCAGGCCGTCGTAGCCCGACGGGTCGACCTGCAGGTGCGGTTCGGCGTACAGCTCGACACGACCGTCATGCCGGTAGGCGAGCAGCGTGAGCCCGGCCCCATCAGCGCCGTCGATCAGCTGAGGCTCCAACGTCCGATAGATCGGGTCGTCAGCCAGATCGATGACCAGCAGGCCTCGGAGGGACGACAGTTCCAGCGCGAAAGGGCTCGGGGCGGTGACGGTTTCGCTCATGGCCTCCTCCGTCCGAGCCGGTGTGGTTCATCCTCGCTGCCTTCGAGGGTGGAGCGCTCGACAGCGTCGAGCACTCAGCGTCAGCCGACCGCTTCAAGTATCCGCCGTTCGGGCCGGCGTCGCAGGGTCCAAGGACCCGACCTCGCGCAGGATCCTGCTCAGCGGGTGCGAGGGAGGTTCGACGCCCGGTGCTCCCTCGGCAGCGTCAGTGGAAACGTCCCCATCCCGGTTGCGAGCCTCGATCGTCGTTGGTGGCGCATCGACCTCGCCAGCTGGGGAGCTCGCTGCCCGGGATCCTCGTGTCTCCTCGGCGCCGACATGTCACCCGGGTGGGGTGACGACCCCCGGTGGTGGAGCTCGAGGGCGTGATCCTCGACACCCACGGTGGCTGAGTCCGACTGCATCGCAACGAACCGACGTCGCTACGCTGAAGCTACCGACCTGACGGGACGTTGCTGCCCCTGGTCCATGCGCTCGTCGCCGGACGCGACTGATCGCCTGCAACGTCCCGGACGTCAGCAGTCGCCTGCGCCGGATCGCCGCTCTGGCGAGCACGGGCGGTCGCGCGGTCCACCTTGGAGGGCGAATGAAGGCGGTCGTCTACGACCGGTATGGGCCGCCTGACCTGCTTCGGGTCGAAGAGGTGCCGGTACCCTCTCCGGGCGCGAAGCAGGTGCTGGTCGAGGTGGTCGCGACATCGGTCAACCTCTCGGACTGGGAGTGTCTGCGAGGCTCGCCGTTGTACGCGCGGATCTGTGGGTTGCGCAGCCCGAGGCGCCGAACGCTTGGTTCCGACATCGCGGGTCGCGTCGCAGCAGTCGGTGACGCGGTGACCCGGTTCCGCGTGGATGATGAGGTGTATGGGGACAACCTCCAGTTGAAGGGCGGGTTCGCCGAGTACACGATCGCCACGGAGGCGGTTCTCGCCCCGAAGCCGAAGGAGTTGACGTTCGCGGACGCGGCGACGCTGCCACAAGCGGGCGCGATCGCACTGCAGGGAACCCGTGGGGTGGTGGCCGGGCAGCGGGTGTTGATCAACGGCGGGGGCGGCGGTTCGGGAGCGTTCGCGATCCAGCTGGCCAAGCGGGCCGGAGCGCACGTGACCGGGATCGATAACGCCGGCAAGCTCGAGTTCATGCGGTCGTTGGGGGCTGACGAGGTCGGTGACTATCGGTGCCAGGACTTCTCCGACTTCTCGCCGTTCGACCGTATCCTCGACCTCGTGGCCACCCGTTCGGTGTTCGCCTGTCGACGGGCGCTCGCACCCGGGGGCCGCTACCAGTGTGTCGGTGGGGCCGTCCGCACGCTGTTGCCGATCGTGACCCTCGGGGCCCTGGTCGGTCGGGCTACCCGGCGGCGCGTGGGGATGCTCGCTGTCGATCTCGGGCCGCCCCACTTCGAGCCGCTCGCGGAGCTATGTCGCGCCGGTGAGGTGAGGATCCACATCGACCGAACGTTCCGACTCGAGGAGGTGCCGCAGGCCCTGAGCTACGTCGGTGAGGGCCGCGCTCTCGGCAAGGTGGTCGTAGCGATCGTTCCAGCCTGAGGCGCGTTCGCACGCGTCCTGCTGCTGCGCTGAACGTGCGTGCTCATCGTGGTGCGAACCCTCGTCCTGCCCCAGGATCTGGCCCGCAGGAGCAGCAGCGATGCCGCGTTCGCACGCCAGGGCATCGTCCCGGTGTGGGGTGCTACCCGTCCGTCGGAGCCAGATCTGCGGCGCCGAAGGCGACGGTGAACCGCTCGCACCGATGTGCAGCTGCTGCGCGGCATGGTCGATGACCTCCTCGTGCTCACCGGGCTCGAAGCCGGCGAGGTGCGGCTCGAGCGCATCCCGTTGGATCTCGCCGAGCTGGCCGATGGTGCCGCAGAGGCGCTCACCCCCGTCGCCGCACGGCAGCACGTCACGATCGAGCTCGAGGCCAAGGGGCCGTGCCGGTGCACGGCGATGCCAGGGCCCTGGACCACGGCGGCGGGGCCTGCCTCAGACTGGCGATCGCGCGCGAACTGGTCGAGGCCCACGGTGGCCACCTCTGGATCGAGCCAGGCCCCGGAGCGACGGTCGCCTTCGGGATACCCGCCCCGCCAGCTACCGCCACTCCGTAGCCGCCCCCGACGTCTCGAGCCACCTGCCGATCGCGGTCGCGCGGCTCAGGACGCGAAGCGCGATGACGGGCGTTCCCGACGTTCCCCGTCGACGATGACGTCGACCTTCTCGTCGTGGAAGCAGACGAGTCCAGCGATCCCAGCGGACTCGCGAGCGGGGAACCGGTAGGTCCAGGCCACGTCGTGCACGGCTGCCTCGCTGGTCCGCAGGTGCCAGTAGGCTGCTGTGCCCTTGTAGGGGCAGCGAGTGACCGTCTCGGAAGACACCAACAGGTCCTGGCGCACGTCCAACGCCGGCAGGTAGGTGCGGGCGATCAACCTCGTCTCGAACAGCATCGTCGGCCGGGAGGACTCCGCCAACCTGACCCCATCTAGCTCGACGACGACGTGGCGCGAGCTCGGGAGCACATCGACGCGCTTGTACGGGTCGCGCGCGTGCACGAACACCTCCTCGTCCTCCTCGAACCACGCATCAACGGCATCCCACGACACCCGCACGTGGTCGCGGATCGCCTCGAGCGTCGGCTCCGGATACACCAGAGCCGCTGCTGGCACTCGTCCTCCCTCCACGACGAGGTCGCAGACGTGACCGACCCCGCGGCTCGGGGTCCGCTCGGTGTTCCCGGTCGGGACGACACCGGCGATGAGGTCGTCGGCAGGGACGTAGTAGGTCGGGTAGTGGGGGTGCTCCCAAACCAGCAGCGGACGACGCGTGTCCAGGACCATGTGCCCACTGACCAGCGCACGTAGCCGCTTGTGACCACGCTCGGCGCGAACCCGTCCACGTGCCTGTGTCATCTCCATCTCCACTCGTCCTCGCTATCACAACACCAACGACCCCTCGGGACTTGCCATCGGGTCCAACGCGACGGGAACATGGCTCTCGAATAGGCCTGAGGCCGTCCGTGGCTACGCGGACGTCTTCTCCTCGATGACCTCGAACCACCGATCCTCGCCGTGCTCAGCAGTCGCCGCGTCGAGCCGGGCCCGCGTTCGCCGGAACGTCTCCGTCGCGTGCCAGCGTTCCCAAGCCTCGCGGTCCCGCCAGGTGCCGACGACGACGCGTCGGCTGCGATCGTCCACCGGGACGAGCAGGTGCAGATCTACCCAGCCCTCCTGCTTCCGCGCATCGGCGGCGCGCTCACGGTAGGCCTCGTCCCAGTCCGACTCGCGGCCTTCCTGGAGGGCGGTCTCGGTGATCACGGTCAGCATCGAAGCCTCCTTGGCGTGACGTGGATGCGGTTCCACCCTGACAGCACTGCGGCGGTCAAAGCAACCTTCCTCGTGACGGCCGTCGTCGGCCCGCCGAGAACGTGAACCCGCCAGAAGCCCCGGACCGCGACCGATGAGTCTCGACCGTCCGTGCCGTCTGACCGAACACGCTTCCTGAACATCCCGAGGTGACGATGATCGTGCAGGTCGAGACCATGTGACGAACGGAGGCTGCGCTGGACGGCGACCGGTCACCGGACGGAGAGGCGGTCGAGGCATGGGACGCACGGATCGATCGAGCAAGATGATCCCGGCTCCACGCGAGCGGATCTACTCCGCCCTGCTGGACCCGGTGGCGCTCCAGACGTGGTTGCCCCCGGACGGTATGCGGGGCCACGTACTCGAGTTCGACGCGCGGCCAGGGGGCGCGTTCCGGATGGAGCTGACGTACCTGGACGGCAGCAAGGGGAAGAGCTCCGAGCACAGCGACGTCACCGAGGCGACGTTCATCGAACTTCGCCCTGATGAACGCATCGTGCAGAGCGTCGTGTTCGACTCCGACGATCCAGCGTTCTCAGGGGCGATGACCATGACCTGGTCGCTGCTCTCGGCGCGCGAGGGAACGCTGGTCGAGGTCCGTGCTGACGACGTACCGTCGGGGATCTCGCCACAGGATCATGCGGCCGGACTCACCTCTTCGCTGAACAACCTCGCGGAGTACCTGGCGGCGCGGCATCACCCTGGCTGACATGGTCCCACGGCTCCGACACCTCGCGCGGATGTCGAAGAACACGAGCTCGCTCCGTCCCAGGGGTGAACGCGGCCAACGGGGTCGCGCCCACATCGACAGGGGAAGTGGCATGGCCAAGTATCTGTTGCTCAAGCACTACCGAGGTGCGCCGACGCCGGTGAACGACGTTCCCATGGACGACTGGACACCTCACGAGGTCAGCGACCACATCCAGTTCATGAACGATCTGGCCGTCCGGCTCGAGGGCACGGGCGAGTTCGTGGACGGGCAGGCGCTGGCCCCGGAGGGCATGTGGGTCCGCTACGACGGTGAAGGTCGACCACCGGTCACCGACGGACCGTTCGCCGAGACCAAGGATCTGATCGCCGGCTGGATGATCATCGACGTGGAGGATCAGGAGCGGGCGGTCGAGCTGGCGGGGGAGCTGTCGTCGGCTCCGGGCGCGGGCGGCCGGCCGCTCCACGAGTGGCTCGAGCTGCGTCCGTTCCTCGAGGCGGCGCCACCGGCGGATGAGTGACCTACCTGTTCCCGACGGCCTCGATGTACTGGTACGGGCGCTGGTGCCGGAGGTGAACGCCGTCCTCGTGCGCCGCGGAGCCGACTTCGCGGCAGCCGAGGACGCGGTCCAGGATGCGCTGCTCGCGGCTCTCGCAGCCTGGCCGGCGGATCCGCCGAAGGACCCGAAGGGATGGTTGGTCACGGCGGCCTGGCGGAGGTTCCTCGACGCTGCCCGGTCCGACGCGGCGCGCAAGGCGCGCGAACTGCGCCTGTACGACGAGCCCCTTCCGGGCCTCGCCGTGGACCTCGACGATACCCTGGAGCTCTACCTGCGCTGCGCCCACCCGTCGCTCACACCTACTTCGGCCGTGGCGCTGACGCTCCGAGCGGTGGGCGGGCTCACGACCCGGCAGATCGCCGAGGCCTACCTGGTGCCTGAGGCGACGATGGCTCAGCGGATCAGCCGTGCCAAGGGGACCGTCAGCGGAGTCTCGCTCGACGAGCCCGGCTCGCTGGAGACGGTGTTGCGGGTGCTGTACCTCGTGTTCAACGAGGGCTACTCCGGCGACATCGATCTGTCCTCCGAAGCGATACGGCTGGCCCGGCGACTGCATACGGTCACCGACCACGAGGAGTCGGCCGGGCTGCTGGCGCTGATGCTGTTGCACCACGCCCGGCGACCGGCACGCACGCGGCCGGACGGTTCCCTCGTGCCCCTGACCGCACAGGACCGATCCCTCTGGGACACCGACCTCGTGGCGGACGGCGTCACGATCCTGCAAGGGGCGCTCGCCCGGGAACGGCTGGGCGAGTACCAGGTACAGGCGGCGATCGCCGCGCTGCACTGCGACGCGCGGAGCACGGCCGAGACCGACTGGGTACAGGTGGTGGAATGGTACGACGAACTCGTGGTGCTCACGGATTCGCCGGTGCACCGGCTCAACCGGGTGGTGGCGGTCGGCGCGGCCGACGGCGCACGTGCGGGGCTGGCAGCGTTGGAGCCCCTGGACCCGGAGCTGCCACGCTACGCCGCCGTGGCTGCCCATCTGCACGAGAACGACGGCGACCGGCCCCGCGCCGCCGAACTCTACGCCGAGGCGGCTCGCCGCGCGACCAACGTTCCGGAGCGAGATCACCTCACCCGCGAGGCGGCGCGCCTTCGTCGGACCCTGTGAGGGGCCGGGCGGGTCGCCTCCGAAGACGCCCCATCCGACCATGGCGCTCACCCGTACGGCAGAGCGGCCTCCCACACCCACCGTCGTGATCGTGGGCGGATAACGATCGGACGTGCAAGGGCTCCATAGCGTTCACGACATCGGCGGGGGTCCGGCGCTGGCGTCGGACGTCGGCGAGATCGGAGGACGGGGGGTGCTCCGGGGATGCTTCCGTCATCCCCTCAGGACATGGCGGTGCAGCCGCTGGGTCTCGGGGGAGGGGTCCACGCCGAGTGCCTCACGCATGAGCTCGCGGCAATCCTCGTAGGCCCGGGCCGCCTCGGCGGCGTCCCCGGCTGCCTGGTGGGCGAGGATGAGAGCACGGTGGCTCGCCTCGCGGAAGGGCTCGAGTGCGACGAGCTCCGTCGCCGTCGCGACCGCCAGGCCGTGGTCGCCACGCTCTCGCCAGACCTCGGCGAGCACGGCCAGCGCCCGGAGGTGCACGCGCCGCAGACGTCCCTGAGCCTCGGCTACCCACGCCGCGTCTTCCCCGGGCAGCAGGGGTCGCGGGGCGATGGACGCGGCGACGGTCGCGTGTTGCCACGCCACCTCGGAGCCTCCGGCGCGCCACGCCCCCTCGGCGCGGTCGACCGCGTTGGCGGCGGCCTCGACGTCCACCCACGCGCCGGGGGCGCGGAGCTGGTAACACCCGGCGTCGAACGCGATGGTGGGGGAGGGGGTCGCCTCGGCCCGAGCCACGGCGGACCGCAGCTTGCTGATGACGGCCCGCAGCGAGGTTTCGACGCTGGCGGGGACGTCGGCACCCCAGATGGCGTCGGCGAGCTCGCCGGTGGGGAGGGGCCGGTGGCGGGCCAGGGCCAGCCGCACGAGTGCGAGCCGTCCGTGGCGTCCGGGCAGCTCGGCCTGATCGACGAGCGACGATCCCTCGATCGACACCCGGCCGGTGAGGTAGAACCGAGTCACGGCGATCCCAACGTGCCGCCAACCGGCGGCCAACGGCTCGCGCGTAGTGTCCCATCCGGGAGGTGGAGATGTCCGGCAAGACGATCCAGTGTCCCTGCGGCTACACGCTGCACGGCCACACCGATGACGAGGTCGTTCGAGCGGCGCAGGAGCACGCGCGTGAGGTCCATGCGATGGAGCTCTCGCGGGAGCAGGCCATGTCGATGGCCCGTCCGGACTGAACGCCACCTCCGTGAACACGAGGACAGGGAGGCGTGCGATGGCACGGGAGCTGCGATGTGGGGACGTGGTTGACGGCTGCGACGGCGTGGTGAGGGGGACCGACGACGCGGACGTGATGCGACAGGCGGCGGCCCACGCGGCCGAGGTCCATGGGATGGCCGAGGTCGACCAGGACACGGCCGCCGCGCTGAGGGAAGCCATCCATGACACGTGATCGCCGGTGCACCACGCTCAATGGGGGTTGTTGAGCACGGACGGTGCTCAACACCCTCGGCGAGCTCGGACGTGAACTCGGTCCGGACACCAGTGGAGGGGATGAGGGTGGAGTCGGTCGTTCCGGAGAGCATGCGCTGACACTACGACGAGTGGCACCCGCTGGTCGAGTTCCCACGCATCGGCGCCGAGCTCACCGGACGCTGGCAGGGGCTGCGCTTCATCGTTGGGCCGTGGCGATGGATGCTGCTGGTCTATGACTACCACGAGGCTGATGATCGCTTCGTGGTCGTCACCATCCAGAACACCAGGTCGTCATCGGCTGCCACTCACGGGTAGGCCATCACTGGCGACAAGCAATGACGAGTGGCAAACACGCAGCCGTGGCTCTGGGTGGGTCCACCGTCCGCCTTTTCGCCGGGGGCCGCTTGCACAGCCGACCTGGGCGGGGCCGTGGTGCAGGCGATAGGGGAACTCTTCTCGTCGGTGCGCCGCACACGTCAGGCACCATGGCGGAAACGGATGGCGTGGCCGGGCGCCTCCGCGTTCGGGCTCCATGGGATACTCGACGGCCTGGAGCGCACCAGGGAAGAGGACGGACGATGGCGCGTCGGGATCTGCGGCATCCCGCTGGCGTCGACGGGCCGTGGTTCGTCGACGACCGGTGTATCGACTGCGACGCCGCTCGCCAGGTCGCCCCGGGTCTGATCGCCCGCAACCCCGGTGACGGCGTGTCGGTGTTCACCCGCCAACCGCAGACCGACGAGGAGGTCGCGATGGCCTGGCGGG
>SKTG01000474.1 GCA_007118045.1 Nitriliruptoraceae bacterium | reverse complement strand
TCGCGAACGGGAACGGCAGCACATCCAGCTCGCGGATCGGTTCCCCCGACGCGGCGTCGATGAGGCGCACCATCTGTTCGGCGGGCCAGGTCGCTGCGACCACCTGCCCGTCCGGGCTCCAGGCCGGCTGCCACGCCGCGTCCTCGCCCTCGACCGCCCACAGTTGCTCACCCGTCGCGGTGTCCCAGGCCCGGCTCGCGCCGTCGTCACCGACCGAGACGAGCTTCGACCCGTCGGCGCTGAAGGCGACATCGTTCACGTCGATGTCGTGACCGTGCCACGAGCGGACCGAGGCACCCGTCGTGGCATCGCGGATGTCGATGACACCCGAGTCCTCAGGTCCCTCCGTGACGAACACGTCCTCTCCGGAGCTCCAGTCCAGCGAACCTCCGACGTCGGGCACGTTGAGCACGATCCGGGACTCGCCGACCGCGCGGTGCAGTGCCTCCTCCGCCTCCGGGAGCGCCGCGTCCTCGGCCGCGCGGCTCCGTTCCACCGCCTCGAGCGCCAGGAGGACGCTGAGCTCTGGGTCGACCTCGAGACTGGCCACGGCCGAGGCCGCCAGTTCCCGCACCGTCGCGATCGACGCCTCCTGGTGGGCCCGGTCCCACTGCGCGAAACCGAACACCGACAGTGCACTCGCGACGAGCGTGGCGACGAGCAGGACCGCCACCAGGGAGTGCAGTCGTCGGTAGGAGAGCCGTTCGACGGCCTGCTCCCTCGCTCGGCGTGCGTCCTCGTCCGCTCGATCACGCTCGCGCTGCGCGATCGAGCTGTCGACGAGGTCCCGTTCCTCCGCGCTGACGGCCAGCCCCGAGCTGGCACGCCAGGCCTCGAGCTGTTCGAGGCGGGCGCCCGAGAGCAGGTAGGAGGGTTCACGGTTCGCCGCGATCCAGTCACGTGCGGCGGCAGCGAGACGACGCTCGGTGCTGAGATCGTCGCGAGCGACAGCGATCCAGGTCCGCAGCCGTCCCCACTCCCACAGCAGTGACTCGTGCGCGACCTCGACCGTGGCTGCACGCGTGCTCGGATCACGATCGAACGACAGCAAGCGGGCCGCCCCGAACGTCTCGATCGCGGAGACCAGCTCGTCACGATCGGCCTCGAGGGAGTCCAACTCGGTGCGCGAGGCTCGGCGACCGGTGTCCTCGCCGGCTTCGCCGAGGTTGACCAGTCGCAGGAACAGCTGGCGGGCCGCCTCACGACCGGCGTCCGGGAGCGCCGCGAAGACCTCCTCCGCGTGGCGAGCCAGCGCGCCAGCGACGCCCCCGATCTCGTCGTAGGAGGCTCGGGAGAGTGCGCCGCTCCGTCGCCGCTCGAAGAGCAGCGTCAGCGCGTACTGCAGGAGTGGCAGTGCGCCCGGCTGGTCGGTGACGTCGGCGACGATGCGGGAGAGCAGGTCCGCCTCGACGTCCACCCCCACGCGCTCGGCCGGAGCCCGCACGGCCCGTTCGAGCTCCTCGACGGTCAGCGGCACGATGACCTCGGTCCGGGTCCTCAGGAGTTCGGCCAGGCCGCCGTACCGCAAGGGGCGGTCGTAGAGGTCGGCACGCATCGTGATGACCACGCGTACGCGGCTGCCGGGCGTGTTCACCGCTCGAACGAGGGCTGCGACGAACCTCTGGCGCCGATCCTCCTCGTCGACGAGGGTGAACAGCTCCTCGAACTGGTCGATCACCAGCAGCAGGTGGCCGGCGAGCTCCGGTAGGACGTCCTCGGCGACCTCGACCAGGGCGCCCGGGTCGTCCTCCAAGCGGGATGCGATCGAGGAGGCGAGCGGCTCGAGGGCGACCTGTACCAGTGCTGCCTCGAGTTCGTGGAAGGGATCCGATCCTGGGGACATCTCCACCACGAACCAGCGGTCGGAGCCGGGCAGGGCGCCGGCCCGCAGCGCGGGGACGAGCCCGGCGCGGACCACCGAGGACTTGCCGCTCCCCGAGGGTCCCACCACGGCGAGCATCCGGCCGGCGGATCCCTCGTCCCGGAGCCGGGTCACCAGCCGGCTGACGAGCACCTCGCGTCCGAAGAAGTCCAGCGAGTCGGCCCCGGAGAACGGTCGCAGACCCTTGTAGGGGTTGGCGCCGAGCGCCACCGTTCGGGGCTGGGTGGCTAGGGTTCCGGCCGCAGTTCCGGGTGGTGTCTGGCGGCGCATGGCTGCCAGGACCGATCCGGCGTCCGGGAAGCGCTTCCCGGGTTGCCGGGCGGTGGCCCGCTCGATCGCCTCCTGCCAGTCATCGGGCACCGCCACGAACAGGTCGGTCAGCAGCATCCCGAGCGAGTACACGTCGCCAACGGTGTCGGGCAGGTCGGACGGCCCGAGCTCAGGTGCGCGGTACCGGGGGTCACCCGGCGGCGCCGGCCTGCGCTCGCCGTCCACCTCCGCCACGATGGCGAAACCCGAGAGGAATGCGTTGCCCGCCTCGTCGAGCAGCACTTGGGAGGGCCCGACCCGCCGGTGCACCACCCCCCGCACGTGGGCGGCCGCGAGTGCCTCGGTGACCTGCTCGCCGATCCGACGTGCCGCGTCGGGTTCCGGAGGGCCGTCACGCGCGAGCACGTCCCGCAGGCTGCCCCCGTGCAGGAGCCGCGTCACGAGGTAGGCACCGTTCGGCTCGCGCCAGTAGTCGTAGAGGGGGACCACGTGCGGGTGCTCGAGGCTTGCGACGGCCTGTGCCGCGGTGTCGAACCGTCGGATGAACTCGGCCTGGTTCGCCAGGTCCGCAGGGATGACCTCGATTGCCACCTCCCGACCGAGGTGTGGCTGGATCGCCCGGTGAACGACCCCGGCACTGCCGTCCCCGAGCCGCTCCAGGAGGCGGTAACCCCGCAGCGTCCGCGTCGGGAGCTCGAGCGCTCGGTCCTGGTTCAGGACCTGCTCGTGGAGGCGCTTGAGCTCCGGGGACGGATCCAACCCGAGCTCCTCCGACAGGACCCT
>SKTG01000371.1 GCA_007118045.1 Nitriliruptoraceae bacterium | reverse complement strand
GTCGACGCACGCCAAGGGCATCGCCTTCATGCGTGAGCAGGGCATCTCGACCGGCTTCGCCGACGGCACGTTCGGGCCGCAGCGGCCGGTGATGCGCGGCCAGATGGCCGCCTTCATCGATCGGGCGCTCGACCTGGAGGTGGCCGGGGAGCCGGACTTCAGCGACGTGTCACTGAGCGACCCGCACGGCCAGTCGATCGCCAACCTGGCCGCGGCCGGCATCGCGAGCGGCTTCGCGGACGGGACCTTCGGCACTTACGTCCCGGTCACGCGCGGTCAGATGGCGGCCTTCATCGACCGGGCGCTCGAGCTCGACGACGCCGACGACCCGGGCTACCCCGACGTGGCGATCGACTCCACGCACGGGCAGTCCATCGCGAACGTCACGGCCGCCGGGATCGCCCGCGGCTACGGGGACGGCACCTTCGGTCCGTTCGACCAGATCGCTCGCGGACAGACGGCGACCATGTTCTACGGCGCGCTGACCGACGAGGTCCGCCTGCTGAGCACCAACGACTTCCACGGTCGGATCGGGACGACGGACGACCCGAGGGCGGCGTACCTCTCGACGCACCTCAACACCATCCGTGAGGGCCACCCGGCGACGCTGCACGTCGACGCGGGGGACCTGGTCGGTGCGACACCGGTGCTGTCCAACCTGTTCTACGACGAGCCCACCGTCGAGGTGATGAACGAGATCGGGCTCGACGTCCAGACCGTCGGCAACCACGAGTTCGACCGTGGGCAGGACGAGATCCTGCGGCGGCGCGACGGCGGCTGCCTGGAGGACGACTGCGCCTACCGCGACGACATGCCCTTCGAAGGGCAGGACTTCACGACGCTGTCGACGAACGTCATCGTCGAGGAGACCGGTGATCCGTTGACCGAGGCCTACCACATCGAGCAGGTCGGCGGGATGGACATCGGCTTCATCGGTGTCACGACCGAGGACACGCCGAGGGTCGTGCACCCGGACGGCATCATCGGGCTCGACTTCGTCAACGAAGCGGAGGCGGTCAACCAGATCATCCCGGCCGTCCAGGCAGCAGGCGCCGACGCGATCGTCGTACTGATGCACGAAGGCGGGCGCCAGGACGGTGACAAGAACTCCTGCGACAACTTCCGCGGTGCTTCGGCGAGCATCCACGAGGCGTTCGACGACGCGGTCGACGTCGTCGTGGACGGTCACTCACACGAGTCCTACGTCTGCAACCCGGAGGGTGGCCCGCTGGTCACCCAGGCCTACGAGTACGGGCAGATGTTCACCGACATCACCCTGGCCTTCGACAAGGACGACGGTGAGCTGATCTTCACCTGGGCGCGCAACAACGACGTCACCGACGACGTGGAGCCCGACCCGGCCGTGCTGGAGATCGTGGACCGCTACGACGAGCTCGCCGGACCGCTGCTCGAGGTGGAGGTCGGTCGATCGGACGTGGCGATCCCGCGCACGACCCGCGAGGCGGAGTCGCTCCAGGGCAACGTCGCCACCGACGCGCTCGTCGATCAGTACGGGGTCGACTTCGCCTTCCAGAACTCCGGAGGGCTGCGAGCCGATCTGACGACCCAGGGGCAGGACGACGATGGCCTCTACCCGATCCGTCGCGCAGACGTGCTCGAGGTGTGGCCGTTCGGCAACATCGTCACCCTCGCCGACGTCGACGGTGAACGTCTCGAGGAGATCCTCGCGAACGGTGTCCAGGAGGTCGGCGGAGGCCGGTTCATCCAGGTCGCCGGGCTGCGGATCGAGTACTCGATCGACGAGACGGCCGAGGGGGACTTCCCACGCGGTGTCGTCGAGAACGTCGAGTACTGGAACCACCCCGAGGAGGAGGACGGTACGGACGTCGACCTCAGCAGCGACGCGAGCTACACGATCGCCATGAACGACTTCATGGCGGTCGGAGGTGACGGCTACCCCGTGCTGGACCCCGACGACGAGATCTTCTCCCTGAGCGAGCCGCTGGAGATCGTGGTCGAGCAGTACCTGGTGGACAACTCGCCGATCAGTCCGCGGATCGAGGGCCGTATCGTCGAGATCGACTGATACAGGAGCGAGCACGACCGACGCACGACCGGCAGCGCGGGGTCCTCCGGGACCCCGCGCTCCGTCGTTCTCCAGGGCCGAGTGGTGCTTCGGCGGCGCGTGGGCTCGTGCGGCGAGACCGGAGCGCGCGAGATGATCGAGCGTCAACGAGGGATCTCACGCGGCCAGACGGTCCAGGGTCCAGTGCCCCCCGGGGAAGCGGGTCAGCCAGGTGGCGCTGGCCGTGGCGACGCGCACGCGCAGGGACGTCGCCGTGTCGAGGTCCAACACGTGGGCGACGGCGGCGTTGACGACGCCACCGTGCGTGACGACCACGACCGGCGCGACGGCGAGCGGGTCGGTCGTGGGGTGCTCGTCGGCCAGCTCGGTCAGCGCCGCGGCGACCCGGACGCGCAGCTGTCGGACGGGCTCGCCCTCCGGCGGGGTGAAGTCCGCGTACGCCGCTGGATCGGTCGTCACCTCCGGTGGCGCCTCCCGCCACAGCTCCTCCCAGAGCCGACCCTCCCACGCTCCGAGGTCGCGCTCCAGCCACCTGGGTTCCACCCGGTCCACCGGGAGACCGAGGCGTTCCGCGCTCTCGCGGGTGCGTCGCGTCGGCGAGCAGAGCACCGCGACGACCTCCTCGAGGCCCCACCGCGCGCGGAGCGCGTCGAGCTCGAGACCGCCGGTGTGCGCGAGTCCCGGGTCGAAGCGCTGCCCGTAGGCCCGGCCGCCGGCGTCGGCGGTGCCGTGACGGATCAGCACGATCCGGGTCACCAGGCGCCCCACCGGTCCAGGCCGACGACGGTGGCGGTCGCGAGCAGCAGCGCGACCTGCTGCGTCGCCCCGAGCACGTCGCCGGTGAGCCCGCCGAGCCGTCGGCGCGCCGCTCGTCGCAGGGCCGCGACCCCG
>SKTG01000163.1 GCA_007118045.1 Nitriliruptoraceae bacterium | reverse complement strand
TCCGTCGCGGAAGACCAGGCAACGGAACCCGTCCCACTTGGGTTCGTAGAGCAGCTCACCGGTGGGGAGCTCGCGGACGAGCTTGGCCAGCATCGGGTCGATCGGGGGCGCCAGCGGCAGGTCCATGCGGTCTCCGAGGTCTCGGTCGCGGACGGTGGTTCGACCGTCCTGGATCAGCGGTGCCAGAACCCGTGTGGATGACGGTCGCGCCGGAAGCCCGACCCTTCGACCATCTCGGCGGCGGCCGCGAACCCGTGGCCGACGGCGGAGGGTTCGTGCGCGTCGCTGGCGAAGGACACGGCCCTCCCGCCGACCTCACGCCACCAGGCGACGATCTCGGGCGCGAGCGGTACCCGGGTGCTGACCTCGAGCGCTCGGCCGCTCGCCGCCAGGGTCGTCAGGACGTGACGGAACGGCTCCTCGTACGCCGCCGGGTCGAACGGGCCGCGCCACCCACGGAGCGGGTAGTCGATGTGCGCGAGCACCTGCACCTCGTCCGGCAGGTCGGCGACCATCGCCGCGGCCTCCCCGAGGTAGCTGCGCAGGACCGCCTCCTGGGTCGCGTCCTCGGGCCCGTCCGAGGACATCGCGTCGTCCACGAGCCAGGGGAGCCCATGGAACTCGACGGAGTGCAGCGAGCCGAGGACCCGTTCGAAGCCACCGGACGCCAGCAGCGGCGCGATGCGGTCGCGGAACCGGTGTGGTTCACCGAGCTCGACGCCGGTCAGGATCGCCAGCTGGGGGAAACGGGCACGGCAGTCGTCGACGGAGGCGAGGTAGCGGTCGACGTCCAGCGGTGGCGGATCGAACCGGCCGTCCTCGCCGACGAGGTGGCGGTCCCGGACCAGCTCTTCGCGGCTGCGGTCGGCGAGCACCCATCGCGTGGCGTCCACGTGCTCGGTGAAGGCGATCGCGGGCAGCCCGAGCTCGACGGCACGGGCGCACGAACCCGCCATGGAGCCCGCGTGGGCGTCCCACGACCACTCGCTGTGCGTGTGGTCGTCCGCGGGTACCTGCGGCGCGGAGGCCACGCTCACCTCGCCGCCCCGGGCTGGGCCGGAGACGGGTCCGCTCGGTCCGTGGACCGCGTCGGGTGCCGCCCGGTGAGGGCGCCGTCCCAGCGGCCCAGCTGCTCCACCTCGGCGGCGACGAGGATCTCGGGACGAGGCGTACGCCCGATGCCGGGGCCGGAGGGGACCTCGACGTGACCGTCCACGAGCTCGAAGGGCTCGGTCAGGTCCTGCCGCCAGTACCGGGCCGAGGCCGACGTGTCGCCCGGCAGCGAGAACCCGTCGAGCGCGGCGAGGGCGACGTTCGCGGCGCGGCCGACGCCGGACTCGAGCATGCCACCGCACCACACCGGTACGGCCCGCTCACGGCACACGTCGCGGACCCTGACCGACTCGAGGACGCCGCCGACCCGGCCCAGCTTGACGTTCACGATCGCGGTGGCGCCCAGGGCGATCGCGTCCCGCGCCGCGATCGCGTGGTGGATCGACTCGTCGAGGCAGACCGGTGTCCGCCACCGCTGCGCGTGCCGCGCGTGGTCGAGCACGCGGTCGGTCGCGAACGGCTGCTCGATCATCACCAGGCCGAGCTCGTCGAGCGCGTCGAGGGCCGCCACGTCGTCCGCGGCGTCTGGGTCGTAGGCGGCGTTGGCGTCGACCTGCAGCGCGAGCGAGGCACCGAAGCGCTCGCGCAACGCCGTGAGCGGCGCCACGTCGGTCCCCGGCTGGATCTTCGCCTTGACCCGGAGGTAGCCGTCGTCGAGGTAGCGCTCGACCTGGTCGATCAGCTCGGCGACGCCGCCGTCCGGGATGCCAACGGACACCCCGGTCGGTACCCGGTCCCTGACCGCGCCGAGGTGCGTGGCGAGCGAGCGCTCGCCGGCGCGCAGCTGCGCGTCGAGCACGGCCAGCTCCAGCGCGCCGAGCGCCATCCGCTGACCGTGCAGGTGCCGGGTGCGCCCGCCCACGGCCTCCGCCGTCAGGCGTGGTCCTTCGGCGAGCACCGCGGGGATCAGGTGATCGCGCAGGGCCAGCACGGCACCGGCGGTGAACTCCTCCGAGTAGACGGGAGCGGGCATGGTGACCAGCTCCCCCCACCCGTCCGCCTCCTCGGCACGGACGCGGATCAGGGGGATCGAGCGCGTGGTCTGCCGGCCGAACGAGGTCGTGAACGGCACGCGCAGCGGCAGCTCGACCGTGAGCAGCTCCACCGCGGTGACGGTGACGGGCGGTAGGGGTGGCAGCGCCGCCAGCGTGGGTGCGGCGGTCAACGGACGTCCGTCAGCTCGGCGACGCCGGCGGGCCGGGCGAGGACGAACCAGCCGTCGCGCGTGATGCCGGTCACGCGCTCGCCGGCTCGCAGCGCGGTGCCGAGCGTGTCCCGGAGCGCCGAGGCCCAGGCGGCGGCCGCGTCACGGTCCTCGGTGCGCAGCGCCTCGATGTCGGCGGGGACCCGGACCAGGCGCCTCGCCGCCCGGGTGGGGGTCACCCGCGGCCGGCCGTCCGCACCCTCCTCGACCCAGGTCTCCGCGCCGGCGTGGCGCAGCCCCTCGAGGTCGGGCGCGGCGTCCCGACCGCCGGCCGCCGCCCGGGTGCGGGGACCGGTCAGGTCCCAGACGGCGACGAGCCGGTCGGTGGGCAGGCCGGCGTTGCGCACGTCCTCCATGGCTCCGTACAGGTCGTGCTCGTACCGCACCACCTGCGCCCCGAGGTGGAGCAGGTTGAAGACCGCGTTGCGGCGGACCAGCGGATCGAAGGTCCACCGGACCTGGTCGAGACCGTTGGCCAGGCACCAGGCACGCTGGTGCCACTTCAGCGCACCACCGATGCCCGTGCCCGCGCTCCCCGGGTCGACGCCGGTCACGTGCGAGTGGAGGAACAGCTGCCCGGTGGCGTGATCGCGGCCGAGGTAGGCGGCCGTCGCGCCGAGCACCTCGCC
>SKTG01000328.1 GCA_007118045.1 Nitriliruptoraceae bacterium | reverse complement strand
TCCATGGTGCTGGTGCTCGTGTCGCTGCTGCTGTCGCGACGTCAGCAGGGGCGGACGGGGTGAACGACGTAAGGACCCCGCGAGGGGCGATGAGCTGCGAGGATCCGAGACGACAAGGGGTAGGCAGATGAGTGAGCAGGGAACCGTGACGAAACGATGGTTGGCGATGATGGCCGCGGTCGCGCTGGTGCTGAGCGCCTGTGGCGACGAGGCCGACGTCGAGGAGGAGGTCGACGCGGGGGACGGTGAGACGGAGGAGGCGGCCGCGGACGAGGCCTGCGAGGTCGACGAGATCGACGGTGACCTCAACCTCTACAACTGGTCCGAATACATGGACCCCGAGCTGATCGAGCGGTTCGAGTCCGAGTACGACGTCTCGGTCACGGAGGACTTCTACCCCTCGAACGAGGAGCTGTTCGCCCGCGTCGAGAGCGGCGGTGCGCAGTACGACGTGATCGTGCCCTCGGACTACATGGTCGACATCATGATCCAGGAGGATCTGCTCCTGCCGATCGATTTCTCCGCGGTACCGAACGTGGACAACCTCGACGACGACTTCGCCGCGCCGCCGTACGACCCGGACCTCGAGTTCTCCGTTCCCTACCAGTGGGGCACCACCGGGCTCGGCGTGGACCTGGACGTGGTCGACGACGTGGAACCGTCGTGGGACCTGCTCTTCGACCCGGACGTGGCGGGTGAGCTGGACGGACGCATCTCGATCCTCGACGACCCGCGCGAAGCCATGGGTGCCGCCCTCTACTGGCTCGGTCACGACCCGAACACCACCGACGAGGGCGAGCTGCAGGAGGCGGCAGACGTCATCTCGGAGGCCAGGGAGTGGACCGCATCGTTCACGTCGGACCAGTACTCGGACCTGCTGCTCGGTGGTGAGACGGTCGTGGCGCACGGCTACAGCGGCAACTTCCTGGACAACTTCGGCGACGACGAGTCGTACGCCTACGTGATCCCGGAGGAGGGTGCGACGATCTGGACCGACAACATGGCCATCCTCGAGGAGGCCGCGTCACCCTGCACGGCGCACACGTTCGTCAACTTCCTGCTCGACCCGGAGAACGGCGCGCAGCTGACGAACTGGACCTACTACGCGTCACCGAACGAGGCGGCGACCGAGTTCATCGTCGACGACGTGCTCGACGACGACGCGATCTACCCCGACGAGGAGACGCGGGAGAACCTGTACTTCCTCGAGGACACGGGGGACGCGGAGATCCTGTTCACGGACCTCTTCACCCAGGCACGCAACTAGCGTGCCGCTGCGGCCGGCCGCCACCGTCGCGGGCCGGCCGACGTTCCGACGGGAGAGCTCGCGATGTCCCAGCACGCGGCAGCGACCGGCGCGATCGGGCCGACGGTCGGCCACTGGATCGACGGCCGGAGCACCCAGGTGGAACAGGGTCGCCACGGCCGGGTGTTCGACCCCGCCAGCGGCGAGGTCACCGCCTCGGTCCACCTGGCCGACCCGACGGTCGTGGATCGGGCGGTCGGGTCGGCGCGCCGGGCAGCCCAGGAGTGGCGTGCGGCCACCCTGACCCGGCGCACCCAGGTGATGTTCGCCTTCCGTGAGCTGCTCGTCCGCCGCCGAGACGAGCTGGCCGACATCATCGTGTCCGAGCACGGCAAGGTCCACGCCGACGCCCTCGGCGAGGTGCAGCGTGGGCTGGAGGTCGTCGAGTTCGCCTGCGGTCTCCCGGACCTGCTCAAGGGCGGCTTCAGCGAGAACGTCTCGGGCGGGGTCGACAGCTACTCGCTCCGGCAACCGCTGGGGGTCGTGGCCGGGATCACGCCGTTCAACTTCCCCGCGATGGTCCCGCTGTGGATGTTCCCCGTCGCGATCGCCTGCGGCAACACGTTCGTGCTCAAGCCCTCGGAGCGTGACCCGTCGGCCGCGTCGCGGCTCGCCGAGCTGTTCTCGGAGGCCGGCCTGCCGGACGGTGTGCTGAACGTGGTCAACGGCGACGCGGAGGCGGTGGACGCGCTGCTGACCCATCCGGACGTGGCGGCGATCTCGTTCGTCGGTTCGACCCCGATCGCCCGGCACGTGTTCACCACCGGGACGGCTCACGACAAGCGGGTGCAGGCCCTGGGTGGTGCCAAGAACCACATGGTGGTACTGCCGGACGCCGACGTCGCCGAGGCGGCGGACGCCGCGGTCTCCGCCGGGTTCGGCTCGGCCGGAGAACGCTGCATGGCCATCGCCACCGTGGTGGCCGTCGGTGACGTCGGGGACCGTCTGGTGCCGGCGATCGCCGAGCGCATGGCGAAGTTGCGGGTGGGGCCGGGCCGGTTGCCGGACAGCGAGATGGGGCCGTTGATCACGGAGGCGCATCGCGATCGGGTCGCGGGCTACGTCGACGCGGGTGTCGCCGAGGGCGCCGAGGTGGTCGTCGACGGGCGCGAGGTGGTCCCCGACGGTGCGCCGGCCGGCGGTTTCTGGTTCGGACCGACGTTGCTCGACCACGTCTCGCCGGGGATGAGCGTGTACACCGACGAGATCTTCGGGCCGGTGCTCGGGGTCGTCCGAGTGCCGAGCTACCCGGAGGCCGTCGAGCTGGTCAACGCCAACCCCTACGGCAACGGGACGGCGATCTTCACCGCGGACGGCGGAGCGGCGCGACGGTTCCAGCACGAGATCGAGGTCGGCATGGTGGGCGTCAACGTGCCGATCCCCGTGCCCGTGGCCTACTACTCGTTCGGCGGGTGGAAGTCGTCGTTGTTCGGCGACACGCACGTGTACGGCCGGGAGGGGGTGCACTTCTACACCCGCGGCAAGGTGGTCACCTCGCGCTGGCCCGACCCCGCTCGGCGTTCGCAGGTCGACCTCGGCTTCCCGACCAGCCGATGAACGAGCCGCCGCGTCCCAGGCTGCCGGCGTCGTCCGCACGACGGCCGGCGGCCGATCACGAGGAGCGAGCATGAGCACCGACCGGCCGATG
>SKTG01000458.1 GCA_007118045.1 Nitriliruptoraceae bacterium | reverse complement strand
CACGTTCAGCCCCGCCGAGTCAGCCCACCCGGTCAGCCCCGCCGAGTCACCCCACCCCCCAGCCGAGCGAACCACGCTGCACCCGCCGACGCGCACGGCGACCGTCACCCGACCGTGGTACCGGCCACCGGCTCCCGCGACCTCGAAAGGCACGACATGGCCACCATCGACGACCTCATGAGCAAGGTCGACTCGAAGTTCGATCTGGTGCACCTCGCCGCCAAGCGCGCCCGCGAGATCAACGCCTACTACGCCCAGCTGGGCGAGGGGCTCGGCCAGCACGTGCCGCCGCTGCTGACGACGGAGACCAACAAGCCGTTGTCGATCGCCCTCGAAGAGATCGCGCAGGGCAAGGTCGAGGGCGTCGAGCCCTCCGAGGAGACCACCGAGGACCCGCTCGCCTTCATCGAGGGCGAGGGCGGCGACGAGCCGGCCTGATAGGTGGCTCGCACCCGCGATCCGGTCTCCGTCAGTGCCGGTGGATCCGCGACGGGTGCCGTCCTGACGGCTGACGCTCCGACGGGGCGCTGCCGCGCCGCACCCAGCGAGCACGCGATCGGCACCGGTGAGCTCGACGAGCGCAGGGACGTGCTGACGTGACGGGGTCGCTGACGGGCCGACGGGTGCTGCTGGGGGTCACGGGGGGCATCGCCGCCTACAAGGCCGCGCTGGTCGCTCGGCTGCTGGTGTCCGAGGGCGCCACCGTCGATCCGATCCTGACGCGCGGCGCAGAGCGGTTCGTCGGGACGGCCACGTTCGAGGGCATCACCGGGCGGCCGGTGCGTGAGGAGGTCTGGGAGGACATCCCCGGCGACACCCACGTGGCCGTCGGTCGCGCCGCCGACCTCGCGCTGATCTACCCGGCGACCGCACACACGATCGCCAAGCTGGCGAACGGGCTCGCCGACGACCTGCTCACCACGACGCTCTTGGCCGCGACCTGTCCACTGGTCGTGGCCCCGGCGATGCACACCGAGATGTGGCGGCACGCCGCGACCCGCGCGAACATCGAGGTGCTCGCGGGACGGGGCGTCGAGGTGCTCGGCCCGGCCGACGGCGCGCTCATGGGCGGCGACGAGGGCCCCGGGCGGGTCGTCGAGCCCGAGGTGGCGCTGGCGTGCCTGCGCCGCCTGGCCGACGGCGACGTCGTCGCCGCAGATCCGGGCCAGAGCGGGGATCCGGCGGCGCATGTCGTTCAGCACGCGGATGCTGCCGCGGACACGACGGAGGGGCGGGGCTCTCCAAGAGGTGGGGGCTCTCCGGAGGGTGGGGGCTCTCCGGAGCGCGGGGGCTCTTCCGCTGGCACCGGCCGGCTCGCCGGTCGTCACGTCGTGATCACGGCCGGCGGTACCCGTGAGCCGCTCGACCCGGTGCGCTTCCTCGGCAACCGCTCGTCGGGCCGGATGGGGTTCGCTCTCGCGGCCGCGGCGGTCGGCGAAGGGGCCAGCGTGGAGCTGATCGCGGCCAACACGCAGCTGCCGACGCCCGATGGGGTCACCCGCACGGACGTCGTGACGGCGGACGAGATGCGCGACGCCGTGTTCGCTGCCCTCGACGGTGCCGACGTCGTGATGAAGGCGGCGGCGGTCGCGGACTTCCGTCCCTCGGAGCGGGCGGCGGACAAGCTGAAGAAGGACCCGGATCGTCCCGACGCTGCGCCGACGATCCAACTCGTGCGGACCCCCGACATCCTGGCCGAGCTCGGCCGCACGCGCGGCGCCGCGACCAGACCCGTGCTCGTCGGGTTCGCGGCCGAGACGCACGACGTCGAGGCGAACGCGCGCGCCAAGCTCGAGCGCAAGGGCGTGGACCTGCTGGTCGTCAACGACGTGTCGGCCACGGACGCGGGCTTCGAGGTCGAGACGAACCGGGTGGTGCTCCTCGACCGAGACGGCGGACGCGTCGAGGTACCGCTCGCGCCCAAGGCGCAGATCGCCGCGCGCGTCCTGGACGCCGTGGTCGAACGGTTCCGCGCCCCGCGGTGAGTCGCGCCGGGGCCGAACGGGACGTTCGCACGGTCGCCACCACCCCCTCGCCGACCCGGCGTCACCTGACGCTAGGCTCCGCGGCGACATCGGGTCTCGCCGGTGTCGCACGTCCGGTCGGCGCCGGCCGCGGGGACCCACACGTCGTGCGCATGGCGCCACGACCTCGCCTGTTCGGGGCGGGGAGCCCGCGCGCCGGGACCGCGGCGTGATCCCACGCGTCCACCCCTCCCGTCCGAAGCACCGTCGTCCGCACCAGGAGCCCTCGTGAGCCGCCGCCACCTGTTCACCTCGGAGTCCGTGACCGAGGGCCACCCCGACAAGATGGCCGACCAGATCTCCGACGCGATCCTCGACGCCATCCTGGCGGACGACCCGTACGGCCGGGTCGCCTGCGAGACGCTCGTGACCACGGGACAGATCGTCGTCGCCGGCGAGATCTCGACCAAGACCTACATCGACATCCCCCGGATCGTGCGCGAGACGATCCTGTCGATCGGCTACGGCTCGCACGACGTCGGCTTCGACGGCAACACGTGCGGGGTGTCCGTGGCCATCGACGAGCAGTCGCCCGACATCGCGCAGGGCGTCGACAGCGCCTACGAGGCCCAGGGCGAGGACCCCTACGACCTCCAGGGGGCCGGCGACCAGGGCATGATGTTCGGTTACGCGAGCGACGAGACCCCCAACCTGATGCCGCTGCCGATCCACCTGGCCCACCGGGTGGCGCAGCGGCTGACCGAGGTCCGCAAGACCGGTGAGCTGCCCTACCTGCGGCCGGACGGCAAGACCCAGCTCACGGTCGCCTACGAGGACGGTGTCCCCAAGGCCGTCACCTCGGCGGTGCTGTCGACCCAGCACCGGTCGGACATCGACCTCGCCACGTTCCTGCGACCCGACATCGAGGAGCACGTGATCCGGCCGCTGCTGCCGGACGACATCGACACCAGCGACCTGCGGGTGTACGTCAACCCGACCGGCCGGTTCGAGCTCGGTGGCCCGGTCGCCGACGCGGGCCTGACCGGTCGCAAGATCATCGTCGACACCTACGGGGGCATGGCCCGGCACGGGGGTGGCGCCTTCTCCGGCAAGGACCCGTCGAAGGTCGACCGTTCCGGCGCGTACGCCACGCGCTGGGTGGCGAAGAACATCGTGGCCGCCGGGCTCGCGCGCAAGGCGGAGCTGCAGGTCGCGTACGCGATCGGCGTCTCGGCGCCGGTGAGCCTGAACCTCGAGACCTTCGGCACCGAGGAGGCGGACCCGGACGCGATCCTCGACGCGGTCCTGGAGGTCTTCGACCTGCGACCCGGTGCCATCGTCGCGGACCTGGACCTGCTGCGACCCGGCTACCGCGACACGGCCGCGTACGGCCACTTCGGACGCGAGGGTGACCGGTTCACCTGGGAGCGCACCGACCGTGCCGACGCGCTGCGGGACGCCGTCGGCGCCTGATCGAGCCCGGTGCCGCATCGCCGCGAACCCGTGCCGGACGTGTCCGCGGTGACGACCGAGCCGGCCGCTACGACCGAGCCGGGCGACCGGCACACCGGCGAGGTGACCGCGGACGGTCCCCGTCGGATCGCGCAGGTCGTGGTCGAGGTCGAGCCCATCCACCTCGACCGGCCGTTCGACTACCTCGTCCCCGACGACCTCGAGGTGGTGGTCGGGCAACGGGTGCAGGTGGCCTTCGCCGGCCGGAGGGTTCGCGGCCTGGTGGTCGGGCTGCCCGAACTGAGCGAGGTCGACGTCGTCAAGCTGCGACCGATCGCGCGCAGCCTGGGCGAGCATGCGTGGGTGCGCGAGGACGAACTGCCGACCTTGCGCTGGGCGGCCGACCGCTTCGGAGCACCGCTGGCCGACGTCGTGCGCCACGCGCTGCCGAACCGTGTGGTCGACGTGGAACGGCGTGCGGCCGCGGCGGGCTGGTTCCCGCCCGGGACGGGCCGGCGTCCGACCAGCGACCCGCCCCCGGCGCCGGCAGCGCTCGACGAAGCCTGGGCGCCCTACGCCGACGCTGGTCGTGACCTCCTCGATGCCGTCCGCGACGGCGCCGGCTCCTACCTGTGGCGACCGCTGCCCGGCGAGGACGTGGCGGGGCGCGTCGCCGAGCTCGCCCAGCTGACCCTGGCCGGCGATCGGGACGTCCTGGTGACCGTGCCGGACCCGGCGTCCCCGATCGCGGACGCGGTCGTCCGTGCGGCGGGTGACCTGGCCGTCGACGTGCGGGACGGACCCTCGGATCGGCGCCTGTACCGCGCCTGGCTCGAGGCTCGCTGCGGAGTGGCCCGGGTCGTCGTCGGCCAGCTCGGGTCGGTGTTCATGCCTCTGGAGCGGCTCGGTCTGGCGGTGGTGCTCGACGAGGCCAACCCGGCCCTCAAAGCGCGCTCCAGCCCACGCCACCACGCCCGGGAGGTCGTGCTCGAGCGCGCACGGCGGGCGGGCGGGGTCGGTCTCGCCGTCGGAACCGTGCCCTCGGCGGTCGCGTGGCGGCTGCTGCGTGACCGCCGTCTGACACCGGTGATCCCGACCCGTGACCGTGAGCGCGCGGCCCGCCCTCGGGTCCGCGTGGTCACCGGCCACGACCAGCCGCGGGCCAGGCTGCTCCGCGAGACGACCTCGGCGCTGCGGAAGGCCACCCGCGCCGGGGAGTACGGCGTCGTGCTGGCGAGCCGGCGCGGTCAGGGAGCCGCGTTGGTCTGCGGAGGGTGCGGTGACCGGCTGGCCTGCCCCACGTGCGCATCCTCGGTGGCGGTCGAGGCGCTCGGGGACGAACGGCGCCCCGGGAGCGACCGGCGGACCGACGACGGTGCGCGATCGAGCAGGGCGGCCACCTCGTCGGGCGGCGGCAGCGGTGGAACGGCGGGGGTGATCGGCGTGCTGTGCGAGGGCTGCGGTTGGAACGCCCCCCGCGTCCCGGCCTGCCCGAACTGCGGCCAACGCCGGGTCGTGCCGCTCGCCGCGGGAGCCGAGCGGCTGGGTCAGGAGCTCGAGCGCTCCCTCCAGGTGCCGGTCGTCGTGCTCGAGGGCTACGGGCGTACCGCGCCGCCCCCGCCGGCCGTGCTGGTGATGACGCGGGGCTCCGTGCTCGACGAGCCCCCAGGTCGGGTCGGCGCCGTGGTGCTCCCGGACCTCGACGCCATGGTCCGCCGTCCGAGCCTCGACGCCAGCGAGGACGCCCTGCGCCTCGCCGTCGCCGTGGCCCGGTGGACGGTGCACGGTCGCCGCGACCCGGCGGACAGCGAGGTCGTCGTGCAGACGCGCGAGCCCGAGCATCCCGTCGTCCGGGCACTCGAGGCTTGGGACCCGGGTCGCTTCTGGCGGACGGAGATCGAACAACGTGCGGTGCTGCGGTTCCCGCCGCTGACCCACGCCATCCGCGTGACCGTGCCCGCCGGCAGCGATGCCGCCACGGTGGTCGGCGACCAGATCCGGGCAGCTCTCGAGCCGGGTGACGAACTGCTCGGCCCCCTGCCGACGGGTGACCGCGAAGGCTTCCTGCTCAAGGCGGAGGAGCGCGACGCCGGTCTGGATGCCCTGCGCCCTCTTCGCGAGGCCTGGGGCAAGGAGGGGCTCGACGTACGCGTTGACGTCGACCCGGTCGACGCCCTGTGACCGCACGAACCGCCGGGGATGCCAGCCGGTTGGCCGCAGAGGGGGACCGCAGGGGGATGATCGGCCCGCCACGGCTGGCGTACCCTCGTCGTTCGAGACCCGAGAGGAGGCGGCCGTGGCCCAGATGGAGATCCGGATCTTCGGTGACCCCGTGCTGCGTCAGCGCGCCCACGACGTACAGGACTTCGACGGCCGCCTCGCCACCCTGGCGCAGGACATGCTCGAGACGATGCGCCTCGCCGATGGGGTGGGGCTCGCGGCCAACCAGGTCGGCGTGCTCAAGCGCTTGTTCACGTGGGAGGTCCCGATCGAGGGCGAGGACGGCGACGTCACGCGTCACGGTGGCGCCGTCGTCAACCCGACCCTGATCGACAGCTCCGAGGAGCTGCAGGACGGCGACGAGGGGTGCCTGTCCTTCCCGGGCCTGTTCTACCCCGTGCAGCGCCCGCTCCGTGTCGAGGTGAGCTACCAGGACCTCGCCGGCGACGACCACACCGTGCAGCTCGAGGACTTCTTCGCCCGGGTGTGGTTGCACGAGATGGACCACCTCAACGGCATCCTGTTCGTCGACCACCTCGCCAAGCACGATCGGCGCGCGGCGCTGCGCGCGATCCGCGAGTACCGCCTCGAACAGGGACTGGACGAACCCGACAAGCCCGCGCCCCCCGGCAACCTGTTGCTCGGCCGCCGGTCGCGGTGACCGATCCGACCGCACGGTCCGCGCGAGCGGCCATCCCACCGTCCGGTCCACCCACCCCGCCGTCGGTTCCCGCCACCTCGCCGTCGGTTCCCGCCACCTCGCCGTCGGTTCCCGCCACCTCGCCGTCCCGGTGACGTGCGACGACCGACGCGCGCTGCTTTCGATCCCGACGCCGACGTCCACGACCTCGCGTCCCGTTCACCCTTCGTAGCCACCAGGAGATGCCATGCGGCTCGCGTTCCTCGGCACCCCCGACGTCGCCGTGCCGGCGTTGGAGGCCCTGATCGCCGCCGACGACGTCGAGATCGCGGTCGTGATCACCAACCCCGACCGGTCGCGCGGCCGGCGCGGGACCCCCGTGCCCCCACCGGTCAAGCAGGCGGCCCGAGCGGCTGGCCTGCCGGTGTGGCAGCCGGCCAAGCCGCGTGAGATCGTGGCCGAGCTACGGGCCCTGGACCTCGATGCGGCTGCGGTGGTGGCCTACGGCGCGTTGCTGCCCGCGGACGTGCTCGCCGCGGTCCGGCTCGGCTTCGTCAACCTGCACTTCTCGCTGCTGCCGAGGTGGCGCGGCGCCGCCCCCGTGCAGCACGCCATCCGCGCCGGGGACGCCACGACCGGCGTGACGACGTTCGTGCTCGACGAGGGCATGGACACCGGACCGGTCCTGGACCACGAGGAGGTCGCCATCGGGGAGGACGAGAGCGCCGGCTCCCTGCTGGACCGGCTGGCGACGGTCGGGGCGCCCGTGCTGCTGCGGTCGCTGCGTTCGCTGGTCGCCGGCGCGAGTCCCGAGCCCCAGCCGGCCGAGGGTGCCACGCTGGCTCCGAAGATCACGCCCACGGACGTGGCCATCGACTTCGGTGCGAGCGCCGAGGAGGTGGACCGCCTCGTGCGCAGCGCCGACCCGGCGCCGGGGGCGCACACGACGTTCCGAGGCAAGCGGCTGAAGGTCTTCCGCGCCGTGCCCACGAGCGGTGACGGACCGCCGGGTGCCCTGCTCGAGGCCTCCAGCGCCGGTCCGGTGGTGGCCTGCGGCCACGGGGCCGTCCGGCTCGAGGTGCTGCAGCCCGAGGGCAAGGCGCGGATGGACGGTGCCGCCTTCGTCAACGGCTACCAGCCACGCGTCGACGAGGTGCTCGGCGGCGACCCGAGGTGAGCGGGACCGTCCGGGCCGAGGTGAGCGAGACCGGGTTGCCGGCGCGCCGGGCGGCGCTCGCGGCTCTGCGTGCGGTCGACGAGGATCAGGCCTGGTCGAACGTCGCGGTGCCCGCCGCCATCTCGACGCTGCCGGGCGCGCGTGACCGGGCGTTCGCGGCCCACCTCGCCTACGAGTCGCTGCGGTGGGAAGGCACGCTCGACGCCGCGTTGACGCTCGTGTGCTCGCGCCCCCTGTCGGACGTGGAGCCGGCCCTGCGTCGGGTCCTGCGGCTCGGTGCGGTGCAGCTGCTCGTCAGCGAGGTCCCCGACCGTGCGGCGGTGGCGACGTCGGTGACCCTGGCTCGCGAACAGGTGCCGAGAGCCCGCTCGAAGGGTGCCGGGGGCTTCGTCAACGGGGTGCTGCGGGGTTTGGCGCGACGCGCCAGCGACCTGCCCTGGCCGAGCATCGACGAGGACCCCGTCGAGCACCTGGCGCTGACGACGGGCCATCCGGCGTGGATCGTGCGCGAGCTGCTGGGGCGGTTCGGGGCCGAACGTGTCCGCTCGATCCTGCTGGCCGACGACGTGGCGCCGGGCCTCACCCTGCGCGTCACGGGCGACCGCGGGACCGTGCTCGAGGAGCTGCGTGCCGCGGGGCTGTCGGCGGAGCCCGGAGCCGTGGCCGAGGCGGTACGCGCGCCCGGTGTGGATCCGCGCGAGCTTTCGGTCGTCGCGGACGGACGTGCCGTGCCACAGGACGAGGCGTCGATGCGCGTGGTCCACGCGACCGGCGTGGCGGCCGGTGCCCGCGTGCTCGACCTGTGTGCCGGACCGGGTGGCAAGACGACCCACCTCGCCTCTCTCGCGGGGGCGGAGGGGCAGGTGACGGCGATCGAGCTGCATCGGCACCGGGCTGAGCTCGTGCGCGGAGCGGCCGAGGCGCAAGGGCTCGCGGTCGAGGTCCTGGTCGGCGACGCCACCGACGCGCCGCTACCCGCCGACGCGACCTACGACGTGGTGCTCCTCGACGCGCCGTGCACCGGGCTCGGGACCGGGCGGCGCCGGCCGGAGGTGCGGTGGCGGCGGCGCCCTGAGGACGTGGACGAGCTCGCTGCGCTCCAGCGTCGGCTGCTCACGGCCGCTGCCCACCGGGTCGCTCCTGGTGGCCGATTGACCTATGCCGTGTGCACCTGGACGGCCGCGGAGACCGACGCGGTGGCCGACACGGGGGACCGCGTGGCCGAGCGTCTCGGTCTGCTGCCCGGCTCGCGTCGTCAGCTGTGGCCGGACACCGACGACACCGACGGGATGTTCATCGCGACCTGGGACCGGCCGAGCACGGCGTTGGCCGAGGCCCCTGGCGGCTAGAGTGTCCTCGTGGGGCCGGTCGTACGACCAGGAGGCCCCGTCCGAGGGGCCAGACCCGGCCTCGGCCCCACGGACGGGCGCTCACGGACCGGCTGGCAGGCACGTGGCACGATGGGGGGTCTCGAGATCGATCGTGCACGGCGCCGCCCGCCACGACACGTGCCGGTCGCTCACCACTGGTCGCTCACCACGGACGAGGCCGGTCCACCGCCGGCGCGCTCGCGAGCGTGAGCCGAGAGCACGGCAACGAAAGGATGTGCGAATGAGCGAGCTGCGCGTCGCCCCGTCGATCCTCGCCGCGGACTTCGCCCGGCTCGGCGAGGAGGTCGCCTCCGTCGCCACCGAGGTCGACGAGATCCACGTCGACGTGATGGACGGTCACTACGTCCCGAACATCAGCCTCGGCAACCCGGTCGTGGCCTCCCTGCGCCGCGCGACGGACCGCCAGCTCGACTGTCACCTGATGATCACCGATCCGGACACCTACGCGCCACAGCTGGTCGAGCTCGGTGCGGAGTCGATCACCTTCCACCCCGAGGTGACCGACGATCCGCGCGCCCTGATCGCCGAGCTCCACGACCGCGGTGCTCGGGTCGGGGTCGCGCTCAAGCCGGCGCATCCGCTCGCGATGGTCGAGGAGCTGCTCGCCAGCGTCGACATGCTCCTGGTGATGACCGTCGAGCCCGGGTTCGGCGGTCAGGCGTTCCGCGAGGACTGCGTCCCGAAGGTGCGCGAAGCCGCGGCGTGGCGAGCTCGTCTGGGCGCGAGCTTCCGCATCCAGGTCGACGGTGGCGTCTCCGTGGAGATGATCGGCGCCGCGGCCGCTGCGGGTGCCGACACCTTCGTCGCCGGCTCATCGGTGTTCGGCGCCTCGGACCGTCCCGCCGCCGTGCGGGACCTCTTGGCCACGGCGCGCGCGGCGATGGCGGATGGCGAGCGACACGGGTCGCTGCGGGACCCCGAGCCCCCTGACCGGGCCCGCTCGTGAGCACCCGGGTGCTGATCGCGGACGACGACGAGGACATCCGCGCGTTCCTCGAGGTGACGCTCAACCTCGAGGGGTTCGAGGTGAGCGCCGCCAGGGACGGGGTGGAGACGCTCGAGCTGGCCACCTCGCAGAGCCCGGACGTCGTGGTCCTCGACGTGATGATGCCGCGGCTGGACGGCCTCGAGGTGCTCCGCCGGCTGCGGTCCGATACCCGCACCAGCCATCTGCCCGTGTTGCTGCTCACGGCGCGGGCACAACGCACCGATGCGATCACCGGGCTCGACGCCGGTGCCGACGACTACGTGACCAAGCCGTTCGACGCCGAGGAGCTGCTCGCCCGGCTGCGTTCGGCGTTGCGTCGTGCGGAGACGCAACGGACCCGCAACCCGTTGACCGGCCTGCCCGGCAACGAGTCGATCCTCTCCGACCTCACGCAGCGGCTCGAGCGGGACGAGCCCTTCGCGCTGCTCTACGTCGACCTCGACCAGTTCAAGCCGTTCAACGACCACTACGGCTTCCTGCGCGGCGACGAGGCCCTGCGTTCGCTCGGCACGCTGCTGCAGGAGGCCCGCAACGAGCTGGACGATCCGACCGCGTTCGTGGGGCACGTCGGTGGCGACGACTTCGTGATGATCTGCCACCCCGACGACGCGGAGGCCGCCGCCAGCGCGATCTGCGAGCGGTTCGACACCCTGGCCCCCTCCTTCTACGACCCGGCCGACCGCGAGGCGGGAGCCATCGAGGTGGCCGACCGGCGTGGCGTCCCGCAGAGCTTCGAGCTGTTGTCGCTCTCGATCGGCATCGCCACGACCGACGGGCGCGTCTTCGAACACCACGGCGAGGTGGTCACCACCGCCACGGAGATGAAGCGCTACGCGAAGTCCCGCGGTGGCAGCGGCTCGACCTACGCGTTCGATCGGCGGTCGCCCAACGGTGGCGTCGGCCTCGAGATCGAGGTCGACCTGCCGTAGGCGCCGCGCCCCGTGGCCGGTCCGTCCCCGCGTGCGCTGGCCGCCTACGCGGCGGGTAGACTGGACGTTCGTCTCCGGGGACGGGTGGAACTCCCTGCCGGCGGTGACAGCCCGCGACCCGTCGGCGCGTGCGACGCGACGTCCGCATGCGACGACGGTTGACCCGGTGCGATCCCGGGGCCGACGGTGACAGTCCGGATGGCAGGAGACGTGGACCGCCCGGTGTGATGCTCGCGAGCGCGAGTACGCCGCGCGCGGCTCACGTGGCGTCGCCTCCGAACGCTCCCGGGGACCCCGCTCCGTCCCCGCCGAGGCCGCGACCGCGCCGAGTTCGTGCCGAGT
>SKTG01000329.1 GCA_007118045.1 Nitriliruptoraceae bacterium | reverse complement strand
GCCCGCTCCCCCAGCTCGTCGACGAGCCCGTCCCCGTCCGCCTCCGGCAGGTCGACCAGCACCACCCCGGCGCCGGCGGCGTGGAGCTGTCGTGCGGTCGCGGCCCCCAGGCCCGAGGCGCCCCCGGTGATCAGCGCGACGTGGCGGTCGGTCAGCTGCATCGTCTGCCTCCGAGCGGTCGGGCGGCGAGGCGACCGGTCCCTCGGGCCGCCCGCCGGGCGGGACGATAGCTCGCTGGTGGTCAGGCGTCGCGTGCCTCCAGGAAGCGTGCCCGCGCCTCCCGGTGGTCGACGATCGGTGGCGGGTAGTCGCCCTCGCCACCGAGCAGGGTCCCCTCCGCCTCCCACGGCGCATGGATGTGCGGATCGTCGACGTCGGCGAGCTCGTCCACGTAGCGGCGGATGTAGGTGCCCTGCGGGTCGTAGCGCTCGGACTGGGTCACCGGGTTGAACATGCGGTTCGGCCGCGAGTCGGTCCCGGTCCCGGCCGTCCACTGCCACTGTCCGAAGTTGTTGGCCAGGTCGCCGTCGACGAGGTGGTCCATGAAGTGCCAGGCGCCCACGCGCCAGTCGACGTAGAGGTGCTTGGTCAGGAACGACGCCACGATCATGCGCGCCCGGTTGTGCATCCAGCCGTCGCGTAGCAGCTGACGCATGCCTGCGTCGACGACCGGGTAGCCGGTGCGACCCTGCTTCCAGGCCTCGATCGCGTCCTCGTCGTCGCGCCAGCGATCGTGCTGCGTCCGGATGTCGCTGTGGGGCAGATCGGGTCGTGCGGCCAGCATCTGGTGGTTGAAGTCCCGCCAGCACAGCTCCTGGAGGAACGCCTCCTGCCCCTCCTGGCTGCGGTCGACGCGAGCAACCAGCTCCGCGACCGAGATCTCGCCCATGTGCAGGTACGGCGACAGCCGGGACGTGCCATCCTCCGCGAGGAGGTTGCGACGCTCCTCGTACGCGTCGACCGGACCGTCGAACCACTCCTCCATACGGGTCCGAGCGGCGCTCTCACCGGCCGGTGGCAGGTCGGCCCCCGGCGCGGTGTCGACCAGCTCGTCCAAGCGGGGCATGGTTCCGGTTCGGATCGCGGTCGGCATCGGCACGCGCGATGGCGCGGGCTCGGGCTGACGGTGCTCGAGCGCAACCCAGCGTCGCCAGTAGGGACTGAACACCTTGAAGTGATCGCCGCCGGACGGCTCGATCTCACCCGGCGGCACCAACACGATGCCTTCGTGCGTGTACACGCGGAGCCGACCCTCCAGTTCGTCCCGCGCCAGTGAGCGCAAGGCTTCCTCCCGCCGGCGGGCGTAGCCGCTGACGTCCGAGCTCAGGTGCAGCTCGTCGGCCCTCACCTCGACGACCATCTCGCGGACGGCGTCGAGCACCTCGCCGCGCCGAACGACGAGCCCTGCGCCGCGCTCCCCGAGGGCGGAGCGCAGCTCCACGACGGCGTCCAGGAGGTGGCTGACACGGTTCGGCGCGGCGTAGCGTGAACCGAGGATGGCGTCGTCGAAGACGAACAGCGGGACCACCCGGTCAGCCCGTTCCACGGCCGCGGTCAGTGCCGGGTGGTCGTGGACGCGCAGGTCCCGGGTGAACAGGACGACGGCGGTGGTCATGAGCTCCTCGCTGACTGAGGTCTCGCGGACGGGCTCATCCTCCCTCGTGCAGCCGTATCTCCTCTATCCAGTAGGTCCTGGCGAGCCGCTGTGCGCTCTCGTACGACACCGAGCGCAGCTCCACGACGTTGCCGGAGGTCTGACGGATGCGACCGTGTTCCTGGAGGTGGAGGATGTGGAACCGTTCCGGCGGGAAGCCGAGCTCGACGTCGAGGTTGGTCTGCCCGCGCTCGTCGAGCGAACCCTCGATGGCGGGGTCCAGCTTCTGAGGCGCCTCGATCGCGACCCAGATCTGGAACGCCAGGGCGACGGCCGCACCGAACATCACGACCCGCGCTCCCGTCGTCCGGAGCAGCCTACGGAGTAGCGGCATCGGAACGGTCCTCGACGTCGGCCGGGGCGGACAGCAGCTCGATGATGCGGTGACTGGTCCGGCGGAACACCGGATCCTCGATCAGCTCGTCCCACCGACGTGGCCGCGGGATGTCGACCTCGACGATCTCGCGGACGCGACTCGGACCCTGTGAGAGGACGATCACGCGATCGGAGAGGAACACCGCTTCGTCGACGTCGTGCGTGACGAAGAAGATGGTGGGACGACGGTCCTGCCAGATGCGGGTCAGATCCTCCTGCAGCTTCATCCGGGTCTGCGCGTCGACGCTGGCGAACGGCTCGTCCATCAGCATGACCGACGGCTCGATGGCCAGGACCCGGGCCACGCCCAGACGCTGCTGCATCCCGCCGGAGAGTTCGTGCGGGTACCGCCGCTCGAAGCCGGACAGGCCGACGAGTTCGAGGTACTCGGCCGCGATCTCCTCGCGTTCCCGTCGTGGGATCCTGCGCATCTTCAGACCGAACGTCAGGTTGCCCAGCACCGTCTTCCACGGGAACAGCGCGAAGCTCTGGAAGACCACCCCACGGTCCGGTCCGGGCCCACTGATGGCTTCTCCGTTGAGCAGGACCTCACCGCCCGTGGGATCGATGAAACCGGCGATGATGTTCAACACGGTCGTCTTGCCGCACCCGCTCGGCCCGAGGATCGAGACGAACTCCCCCTGTTCGACGCTGAACGAGACGTCGCCGATCGCGGGCACCTCCTCTCCGGTGTAGTCGTCGACGTACACCTTGTTGAGTGACCGGATCTCGAGCACGCTCATCGTGGACCTCCTGGCTTGCGCACCATGCCCCACCTCTCGACGGTCTCGCGCTCCATCGGTGAGAGCAGCAGCGCGTCGGTCAGGTACCAGAGGACCCCGAGGATGATCATGCCCACGAACACCTCGGTGACCTGGCCCGCCCGTCGTGCGTCGAACATCATGAAACCGATGCCGCTCGTGCCGACGATGATCTCCGCTGCGATCAGGGCCCGCCAGCCGTAGCCGAGGCCGGTTCGGATGCCGGAGGCGATCGCGGGGAGGCTCCCGGGCAGCACGACCTCGAGCAGGATGTTGCGGCGTCCGGCCCCCAGCGTCCGAGCAGCCCGCAACATGTCCCGGGGTATGGCGTCGATGCCGGCGACGATCGAGACCATCAGGGGGAAGACGACGGTGTAGACGATCACGAACGTCACCGACGTCAGGCTGAACCCGAACCAGATGATCAGGATGGGAAGCCAGGCGATGTCGCCCACCGCCTGGAAGAACAGCAACAGCGGCCAGGCGAAACGACGAGCCCGGTGGCTCAGGGCGATCAGGAACCCGAGCGGGAGACCGATCGCCAGGCCCCAGGCGGCGCCGACGGCGAGCCGCACGGTCGAGTCCCACAGGTAGCCGGTGAGCACGCCCGTCCGAAGCAGCTCACCGAACTTCGCGATCACGACGTCGGGCCCCACGAAGAACGCGGAGGGGAACATCCCCGTCTCCGCGACGACCCACCAGAGGAGCACGAACGGGAGGAACGGACCGAAGGTGCGCACCGTCTTGGATCGGGTGAGCGCCGACGCCGTCCTCCGCGTCCACGGAACGGTGGCCGACCCGCGCTCCTCGACCGTGTCGGTCGCCATCACTCCACCCCCTGTTGCATGCCCCAGCGCCGCACGGTGCGGCGTTCGAGGGGGGCGAGGAGGAGCCGGTCGGTGAGGAGCCAGATCAAGCCGATCAGGATCATCGACAGGATGATCACGTCGGTCTCGAAGTACTTCTGCGCGAGGAAGAGGGCGTACCCGAGGCCGAGGTTCGTGGCGATGATCTCGGCGGCGATGAGACCGCGCCAGCCGTAGCCCATACCGACCCGCAGGCCGGTGACGATGCTCGGTAGCGCCCCGGGGAGGAGCACCTCGGTGAGCAGACGGACCCGTCCGGACCCCAGCGTCGCGGCAGCCCGCTTGAGGTCCTCGCTGATCTGGCCCACCCCGAGCGTGGTGTTGTAGACCACCGCGAAGAACACGGAGTTCCAGATGATGAACGTGACCGCACCCTCGCCGTAACCGAACCACAGGGTGGCCAGGGGTATCCAGGCGATCCCCGCGAGGGCCACGGAGAAGCGCAACAACGGCGCGAAGAAGGTCGCCACGGCCCGGTTCAGGCCCATCAGCAAGCCGAACGGGATGCCCGTCGCGATCGCCAGCCCCACACCGACGACGACCCGCTGCAAGCTGGCGACCAGGTGGGCGACGAGCGTTCCGTCGAGCGTCATGGCCACGGCGGCGTCCCAGACCGAGGACGCGGCCGGGAAGGTGCGCTCCGGGATCTCGAACACGTCGAGGACGATCACCCACACCGCCAGGAGCACGAGGAAGGGGAAGACGAACCAGGCTGCCGACGTCAGCCGAGACAGCACATGGGTCCGAGGCCGTGCCGTCGTCGCCTGTACCACCGGATCTCCCTTCCGATGTCGGGCCGAGCCCCGGCCGTGGGCCGACCTGCGCCCACGGCCGGGAACGACACCCGGACCGCGCTAGAGCGTCCCGCAGGCCTCGAGCGCCGCGTCGGGGTCGAGCTCGTGACCCGGCTCGATCTGCGCGTCCTCCGGGATCGGGTCCAGGTCCTCGAACAGCTCCGGCCGCTCCTCCTCCAGTTCGAGCAGGAACTCCGGCATGAAGTACTCGCTGACCTCGTAGGTCTCCTCGATGGCGTCGACCTCGAGCAGCAGCTCCTGACTCACGTGCAGCGCCATGTAGTTGCACATGGACAACCTCGGATCGAGCTGCCGGACGTTGTGCTCCATCGCCTCGGCCGCGACGTCATCCGCCGTGCCGGGCAGCCAACGCGTCGCCACGTCCGCTGCCTGATCGGGGTTCTCGCGCATCCACTGATCCGCCTCGGCACGGGCCTCGAGGAAGCTCGCCACGAGGTCCGGGTTCTCCTCGACGAACTCCCGCTGCGCGACGATGTAGCCGATGTAGGCGATGTAGCCACCACCCCGGGAGACCTCGTAGGCCCCTGGAGCGTCCTGCGTGGCGATGATCGGCCACGGGTCCCAGACCGCGATCGCGTCCAGACCGTCGGTCGCGAGCGCCACCGGCATCTCCGGTGGTGGCGTGTTCGCGATCTCCACGTCGTCCGGGTCGATGCCCTGTTCCTCGAGGATGCCCAACACGTACAGGTGGTTGATGGAGCCCACCGAGACCCCGATGGACTTGCCCTCCAACGTGGAGAGGTCGTCGGGGTCGATGTCCGAGCCCTCGCGTGCGACCAGGGCCATCGTCTCGTCGATGCCGAGCTGGGTCGCGCTCCCGCTGTAGTTGCCGAGGTAGACGAGGTCCATGCCGGACAGGACCGCCCCGATCGACGGCGTGCCGACCTGGGTGAACTGGATCTCGCCGGCCTCGAGCGCGTTCAGCGCGTCCACGCCCGTCGGGAACGGCTGGGCCAGTTCCACATCGAGGCCCTGGTCCTCGAAGAATCCGACGTCGAGGGCGGCCGGCAGGCCCATCTGGTCCATACCGGACACGAAGCCGCCGGTGATCGTCTCCAGGTCGCCGGCCGCTTCCGCGTCGGCGTCCTCTGCCTCTGCGTCCTCGTCGTCCACCTCGTCCTCGACGTCATCGTCGAGGTCCGCCTCCTCGTCCATCTCCGGCTCGGTCGTCTCGTCCGCCGTATCGTCGACGACGTCGGCGTCGTCGTCACCGTTACCACCACAGGCCGCCAGTACCAGCGCCAACGCGCAGGTCCCGGCGACCGACGTACGTAGCCGTCGCTCCCGCATCTCCCGCTCCTCCCAGAGCTCCACGTCCCACCCGCGCCGTCGCGGCGTGAAGAGTTCCAGATTTCGGAACCTAGTTCCTTATCCTGCACCGATTCCGTGCTCGACGTCAACCGTCTCCCGCGTTCACGGGTCGTGCTCCTCGCCCGCGACGAGGCCCCACCGGTCACGCCGGACCGCCGCGCCGGCCCCGAGCCGCCGCGAGGCCTTCTCCGCCTGGCCGCGCACCAGGGGCACCAGCTCCTTGACGCGTTCGTCGGTCATGCTCAGCGTCCAGCCCGAGACGCTGAGGGCGGCCACCACCTCGTCCGCGTGATCCCGGACCGGTGCCGCCACGCAGCGGATGCCCTCCTCGTTCTCCTCGCCGTCGACCGCGTAGCCAACGCGTCCGACCTGCTCGAGCTCCTCGAACAGCTCGGAGGGTTCGCACAGCGTCCTGGCGGTGCGTCTCGTCAGGCCGGGGTCGACCACGTACCGCTGCCACGCCGCGGGGCCCTCGGCCGCCAGGAGGACCTTCCCCACCGCCGTCGAGTGAGCGCAGGAGCGGCCACCGACACGCGTGGCCATCACCACCGACTGGCCGCCTTCCACCTTGGCGATGTAGACCACCTCGGCACCTTCGAGGATGGCGAGATGGCAGGTCTGCGCCGTCAGCTCGGCCGTCTCGTGCAGGATCGGCGCGACCTCCGTGCCGGCCTCGATCTGCTCGAGCACCTTCGATGCGATGCCCACGATCCGCGTGGTCAGGCGGTAGGTGCGGTCGCCATCGTTCTGCTGGACGTAGCCCGCCTGAACGAGCGTGGTCACGAACCGGTGAGCGGTGCTCTTGGTCAGGGCGAGGCGTGCCGCGATGGTCGCCAGGCTCGTCGGTCCCCGCTCCGCGAGCAGCTCCACGAGCTGGAGCGCTCGGAGGGTGGACTGGTTCATCCGCACACCTGACGGAACGGGCGACCACTATCTGGAACATACTGGCACACGGTCCGGGGCGTGCCAAGGGCGGGCTACCGTCGGTCACCATGAGCGACGACGTCCTCCAGCGCTTCTCCACGCCGGTGCGGACGTGGTTCGAGACCACGTTCGCCGCCCCCACCGCCGCCCAGGCGCAGGGCTGGCCCGCGATCGCCGACGGTGACCACACGCTGATCCTCGCGCCCACCGGCTCGGGCAAGACGCTGACGGCGTTCCTCTGGGCCATCGACCGGCTCACGGCCACGCCACCCCCCGAGGACGAGCGCGAGCGGCTGCGCGTCGTCTACGTCTCACCCCTCCGAGCGCTCGCCGTCGACGTCGACCGGAACCTGCGCGCCCCGATCGAGGGGATCCGGCTGGCCGGCGAGCGGTTGGGCATCGAGGTGCACCGACCCGAGGTGGGTGTCCGGACCGGTGACACGCCCGCTAACGAGCGGGAGCGGATGAAGCGCCGACCGCCGGACGTGCTCATCACGACCCCGGAATCGCTGTACCTGCTGCTGACCTCGCGGGCCCGCGAGACGCTGCGCAGCGTCGAGGCCGTCATCATCGACGAGATCCACGCCATGGCCCCGACCAAGCGGGGCAGCCACCTCGCTCTGACGCTGGAGCGGCTCGAGCACGAGGTGCGATTCGGGGGCCTCGAGGACGCGGAGAGCGACGGGGAACGCGACGAGCGGTCCGGTGGCGGGGGTGAGGAACCGGCGACGGTCGGCCGCGCTTCACCGACCCCCCGCCCGGCTCCACAGCGCATCGCCCTGTCCGCGACCCAGCGACCCCTCGAGGAGATCGCTCGCTTCCTCGGCGGTTACCGCGACCCGGAGGGCACCACCGAGCGTCCGGTCACGATCGTGGACGCCGGCATCCGCAAGGACCTCGAGCTCGAGGTGATCGTCCCCGTCGAGGACATGCGCGAGCTCGGTGAGCAGGTCGAACCCGGGCGCGACGTGGAGCTGCTCTCGGGCGCGGCCGCACAGGGACCGTCCCGTCGGTCGATCTGGCCGGCGGTCCACCCGAGGCTCCTCGATCTGATCCTCGAGCACCGCTCGACCCTGATCTTCGTCAACGCCCGGCGGCTCGCCGAACGGCTCGCCGCGAAGCTCAACGAGCTGCACGCGTTCCGCGAGGAGGAGCGACGCCTCGAGGAGACGAGCGACCTCACGGACGAGGAACGGGAGCGTGCGCTGCGGGCGCTCGCCGACCACGGTCCCGGCGCAGGCGCCGCCCTCGCGGGCGGTGCCGACCTCGACGAGGCGGCGGCCGCCGCCGATCCCGAGCACGTGCCGGAGCTGGTCAAGGCACATCACGGCTCGCTCAGCCGGGAACGCCGGTTGCAGGTCGAGGACGAGCTGAAGTCCGGCAAGCTCCGTGGCCTGGTCGCCACCTCGAGCCTCGAGCTCGGTATCGACATGGGCGCCGTCGACCTCGTCGTCCAGGTCTCCTCCCCCGGCGCCGTCAGCCGGGGTCTGCAACGCATCGGACGTGCCGGCCATCAGGTCGGGGAACCCTCCCGCGGAGCCCTGTTCCCCAAGTTCCGGGGCGATCTCGTCGAGATCGCGGTCGTCACCCGCCGCATGCACGACGGCGACATCGAGTCGACGCGCTACCCCCGCAACCCGCTCGACGTGCTCGCGCAGCAGATCGTCGCGATGGCGGCGATGGACACCTGGCACGTGACCGACCTCGCCGCCGTGCTACGCCGCTCCGCGCCGTTCCACGACCTCACCGACGAGGTCCTGCACGCAACGCTCGACCTGCTCGCCGGTCGCTACCCATCGGAGGAGTTCGCGGAGCTGCGACCCCGCATCGTGTGGGACCGCGTCACGGAGTCGATCCGCGGGCGCTCCGGCGCTCAGCGGCTCGCGGTGACCAACCCGGGGACGATCCCCGACCGGGGGTTGTTCGGGGTGTTCCTGCCCGACGGCACCCGCGTCGGCGAGCTCGACGAGGAGATGGTCCACGAGTCGCGTCCCGGGGAGACGTTCGTCCTCGGGGCCTCGACCTGGCGCATCGAGGACATCACCTACGAGCGGGTCATCGTGACCCCGGCACCGGGTGAGCCCGGCAAGCTGCCGTTCTGGCACGGCGACGGCCCGGGACGCCCCCTGGAGCTCGGCCGGGCCCTCGGCGCCTTCCAGCGCGAGGTTCGCGAGGCGGCCGCCGAGGACCGCGACGCCGAGGTGGTGCGACTGCAGGCCGAGCACGACCTCGACGCCTGGGCGGCGGACAACCTGATCGGCTACCTCGAGGAGCAGCTCGAGGTCACGGGTGCCCTGCCCGACGACCGGACGATCGTCGTCGAGCGCTTCCGTGACGAGCTCGGTGACTGGCGCGTCTGCCTGCTCTCCCCCTTCGGCGCGCAGGTGCACGCGCCCTGGGCCATGGCGCTGGAACGACGCCTGAGCGCCCAGGGCTTCGACCCGGAGATCATGTGGGCCGACGACGGGATCGTGCTCCGGCTCATCGACACCACGGCCGACCTGTTCGCGCCCTTCGGCGGAGCCGTCGACGGCTTCGGCCCGCTCGACCTCGACCTCGACGGCGACGCCGACGCGACCGTCCTCGGGGTGGGCGAGGGAACGCTCGGCGGGTCCGCCGGCATCGACGCGACCGACACCGCGAACGGCGGCGAGGCCAGCGCCGACGACCACGTCGCCGGCGGGGTCCACGGGAGCTGGCGCGACGACGGCGGGAGCATCGGTGTCGGTGCGGTGACCGACGAGCTGCGGATAGAACCGGAGGAGATCGAGGCGCTCGTCGTCGACCAGCTCGCCGGGACGGCCCTGTTCACCACGCTGTTCCGTGAGGCGGCCGGCCGCGCCCTGCTGTTGCCGAAGCGCATGCCCGGCAAGCGCACCGCGCTCTGGCAGCAGCGACAACGCGCCGCCGACCTGCTCCAGGTCGCGGGTCGCCACCCGACCTTCCCGATGCTGCTCGAGGCCACGCGCGAGGCGCTCCAGGACGTCTTCGACCTGCCGGGTCTCCGGCAGCTGCTCACGGACCTTCGCGCCCGCAAGGTGCGCCTCGTCGAGGTCGAGACCACCTCGGCATCGCCGTTCGCCCAGTCGTTGCTGTTCGGCTGGGTCGGGCAGTACATGTACGAGTACGACGCGCCGTTGGCCGAGCGGCGGGCGGCGGCGCTCGCGCTCGACCGGGACCTGCTGCGGGAGTTGCTGGGCGGCGACGAACTGCGCGACCTGCTCGACGCGGACGTTCTCGCGGCGATGGAGCGCGAGCTGCAACGGCTCGGGCCTGAGCCGCGCCCCCCGGCCCGCAACGGGAGCGCCTCGACCGACGACGGCGACGACGCGGGCTTCGACCGTCGCGCCCGCGACGCCGACGAGCTGCACGACGTGTTGCGGCAGCTCGGCGACCTCACCCGTGAGGAGCTCGCCGACCGTGCCCGCGACGATCCCACGCCCTGGATCGAGCAGCTGCTCGGCGAGCGTCGCGCCATCGAGGTGCGGGTCGGCGGCGAACCGCGGATCGCCGCCGCCGAGGACGCCGCGCGGCTGCGTGACGCCATCGGGGTCGCGCTGCCCCCCGGCCTGCCGCAGGCCTACACCGACCCGGTCCCCGACCCGTTGGGGGATCTGGTCGCCCGGTACGCCCGGACGCACGGTCCGTTCCGCGCCGTCGCGTGCGCGGCACGTCTGACCGTGCCGCTCGAGCGGGTCACGGCAACGCTCCACTGGCTCGGGCGCCAGGACCGGGTCCTCGAGGGCGAGTTCCGGCCCGACGGCAGCGGTCGCGAATGGGTGGACGCCGAGGTCCTGCGGCGGCTCAAACGACGGTCGCTGGCCGCCCTGCGTCAGGAGGTCGAGCCCGTCGACGGCTCGGCGCTCGGTCGCTTCCTGCCGGCGTGGCAGCAGGTGCGCAGCGCCACCGGTGCGACGCGACGTCGCGGCTTCGATGCGCTGCTGGAGACCATCGGGCAGCTGCAGGGTGCGCCCGTCCCCGCCTCGGTGCTCGAGACGGACGTGCTGCCGGTACGGCTCGACGGGTACCGGCCCAGCGATCTCGACGAGCTGATCGCCGCCGGCGAGGTCGTCTGGCTCGGGGTCGAACCCCTGGGCGCCGCCGACGGTCGCGTCGTGCTGTGCTTCCGTGACGAGGTCGAGTTGCTGGCCCCCGCTCCCGTCGGCGACCCGCCGCAGGGCGAGGTGCACGACGCGATCCGGCGTCACCTCGCCGACCGCGGTGCCTCGTTCTGGCCGGACGTGTTCAGCGCCGGCGGGGTGGCTGACCAGGACCTGGTGCTCGACGCGCTGTGGGACCTGGTGTGGGCCGGCGAGGTGACCAACGACACCTACGCGCCGGTCCGGGCGCTCGGCGGCCGGGGCGCCCGGGGCCCGCGGACCTCCGGCGGCAACGGTC
>SKTG01000428.1 GCA_007118045.1 Nitriliruptoraceae bacterium | reverse complement strand
GTCCACCTCGCCGCGCGAGAGCTGACAGCGTGAGCGGTCGCCGACGAGCTGCCACCGGGCCACGACCCCGAGCTGCTCGTCGCTCACCTGCAACAGCTCCGGCGGCAACATGGTCGCGAGGTTGCCGGCGATGCCGCCCGATCTTTAGTATCGGGGGCCCGCGTGCTGTGGACGAACGCGTCGACGGCCTGCCGCGGGCGAGCGCCGGCCGGGGACGCAGCCGGTTCCGCGTACACGGCCGCCGGACCGGGACCCGGACAACGCCCGCGGTGGACCGGGCCCGCGAGGAACCACCGGGGACGGTGGGAACCGACCTCCGGGTCCGTGGCCACGCGCGAGGACCCCACCCACCACACGCAACCACCGGGGACGGTGGGAAGGGACGGCGCGAGGCGCGCGTCGGCTCAGCCGGACCCGACCTGACCGAGCGCCTCCTCGAGCAGCTGCTCGAGCTCCTGCTCGTGGACCACGTACTGCCCGGCGGCGGGGGAGGCCGAGGGCACCCGGGAGGCCTGACGCAGCTTGCGCCCGTCGTCGAGGTCGTCCAGCAGGTTCCACAACCGCCCGTCCACGAAGCCCCAGGCGCCCATGTTCTGCGGCTCCTCCTGGACCCAGCAGACGTCGGAGGCGTTCGGGTAGGCCTGCAGCACGTCCGCGATGCCCCGTTCCGGGAACGGGTACAGCTGCTCGACGCGGACCATGGCGGCCGGCAGCTCGCGTTCGTCGCGTTCAGCCCGGACGTCGTAGGCGACCTTGCCCGAGCCGAGGATGACCGTGGTCACCTCGTCGCGTGGCCGCTCCCCGTCGACGTAGCGGGGGTCGTCCACCACCTCCTGGAACGACCCGGACGTCAGCTCCGAGACGTCCGAGAACGCGTTGGGCGAGCGCAGCAACGACTTCGGCGTGAAGATCACCAAGGGCTTGCGGACCTCGCGGTGCATCTGGCGCCGCAGGACGTGGAAGTACTGCGCCGCGGTCGTCGCGTTGACCACCTGGATGTTGTCCTCGGCGCAGAGGGTCAGGAAGCGCTCGATCCGCCCGGAGCTGTGTTCCGGGCCCTGTCCCTCGAAGCCGTGCGGTAGCAGCAGCACCAGCCCGGAGGTCTCGCCCCACTTGTCCTCGGCCGCGACGATGAACTGGTCGATCACGACCTGCGCACCGTTGACGAAGTCGCCGAACTGGGCCTCCCAGCAGACCAACGTGTCCTTGGCCTCGACCGAGTAGCCGTACTCGAAGCCGACCGCCGCGAACTCGCTCAACAGCGAGTCGTAGATGAACCAGCGGCCCTGGTCCTCCGAGAGCGTGGAGAGCGGGAGGTGCTCGGTACCGGTGGCGAAGTCGACCTGGACGGCGTGGCGTTGCGAGAAGGTGCCGCGGCGCGAGTCCTGGCCGGCGAGCCGCACGTCGACGCCCTCGAGCAGCAGCGAGCCGAACGCCAACGATTCACCGAGCGCCCAGTCGATCGTGCCGGCGTCGTAGCGTTCCTGCGCCTTCTTGAAGATGCGGTCCAGCTTCGGGTGCCGCGTGAAGCCTTCGGTCACCCCGAACTGCACCGAGGCGATGTGGTCGAGCGCCGACTTCTCGACACCGGTGTCCACGTGCGGCAGGACGCCGCGTTCCTGGGGCTTGATCGCCTTGGGGGGCTCCGGCGGCGCGGCCTGCTTGGTCTCCTCGAACGCCTCCTGGAGGCGTGACTCGAAGTCCTCGAGGTAGCTCTCTGCCTCCTCGATCGAGATGTCACCGCGACGCACCAGCCGCTCCGTGTAGAGCTTGCGGACCGAGCGGTTCGAGTCGATGATCTCGTACATCTGGGGCTGTGTGAACGACGGGTCGTCCGCCTCGTTGTGCCCGTGCCTGCGGTAGCAGATCAGGTCGATGACGATGTCACGGTGGAAGGTGGCCCGGTAATCGAAGGCGAGCCGGGCGACACGGATCACTGCTTCCGGGTCGTCACCGTTGACGTGCAGGATCGGGGCCTGGACGGTCTTGGCGACGTCGGTGGCGTAGAACGACGAGCGCGACGCCTCCGGGGAGGTCGTGAAACCCACCTGGTTGTTGATGACCACGTGGATCGTGCCGCCGGTGCGGTAGCCGCGTAGCTGCGAGAGGTTCAACGTCTCCGCGACCACGCCCTGCCCGGCGAACGCCGCGTCCCCGTGCATCAACAGCGGCAGCGCGGGGTAGACCTGCTCGTCGCTGCCACCGTCGTGCCGGTCCTGGATCGCCCGGGCGATGCCCTCGACGACGGGGTTGACGGCTTCGAGGTGGGAGGGGTTCGGAGGCAGGTACAGGTCGACGCTCTCCCCCGAGCGGGCGTCGTAGCGGCCGTGCGTACCGAGGTGGTACTTCACGTCGCCCGAGCCCTGCACCGTCTCCGGATCGATGTGGCCCTCGAACTCGCCGAAGATCTGCCGGTGTGACTTGCCGAGGACGTTGGCGAGCACGTTGAGCCGTCCCCGGTGCGCCATGCCCATGACGATGTCGGTCACCTCGGTGCCGGCGGCCTCCTCGCAGATCATGTCGAGCAGGGGGATGAGGCTCTCCGCGCCCTCGATGCCGAACCGCTTCTGGCCCACGTACTTGGTGTGCAGGAAGGACTCGAAGGCCTCCGCGGCGTTGAGCCGGTCGAGGATCCATGCCTGGTCCTCGGCCGCGATCTCCGGGTCCGCGCCCTCGACCCGGCTGCGGATCCAGTGCTTCTCCTCGGGGTCGAGCACGTGCCCGTACTCGATGCCGATCGTGCGGCAGTAGGCGTCACGCAACACCCCGAGGAGGTCGCCCAGCTTCATCGTGCGGGTCTGGCCACCGACGTCGGTGAGGAACTCGCGGTCGTTGTCCCAGATCGACAGGCCGTAGTGGGTCGGGTCGAGCTCCGGGTGCATGGAGGGCGAGCGCTGGCGCAGCGGGTCGAGGTCCGCGATGAGGTGGCCTCGGACCCGGTACATGTTGGCCAGCTGATCGACCTTCATCTGCTTGGTCAGCAGATCGGTCTCGCTGTCCAGGGCGGCCTGGTCCGTGCGCCACCGCGCCGGCTCGTACGGCAGCCCGAGCGAGCGGAACACCTCGTCGTAGAAGCCGTCCTCGCCGAGCAGCAACGCGTGGACCCGCTTGAGGTACAGCCCGGACTCCGCACCCTGGATCACCCGGTGGTCGTAGGTCGATGTCAGGGTGATGACCTTGCTGACCCCGAGCTTGGCCAGGGTGCGCGGGTCGGCGGCCTGGTACTCGGCCGGGTGATCGATCGTGCCGACGCCGAGGATCGCGGCCTGTCCGGCCATCAGGCGCGGGATGGAGTGGACGGTGCCGATCCCACCCGGGTTCGTGATGGTGATGACGCCACCCGAGAACATGGCCGGGTCGAGCTTGCCGGTCCGGATCTTGCGGATGACCTCCTCGTAGGAGCGCAGGAACTCGTCGAACCCGAGGCGCGTCGCGTCCTTGATCACGGGGACCAACAGCGTGCGGGAACCGTCGTCGTTCTCGACGTCGACGGCCAGTCCGAGGCCGACCTCGTCCCGACGCAGGGTGGCGGGCTTGCCCTCCGGGGTCTCCGTGTAGGTCGTCCGCATCGCGGGGACGTCCTCGAGCGCCCGCACCATCGCGAACGCGATCAGGTGCGTGAACGAGACCTTGCCGCCACGGGTGCGCCGCAGGTAGTTGTTGATGATCTTGCGGTTGACCTCGAGCAGCTTGGCCGGCACGTCACGCACCGAGGTGGCCGTCGGCACGCCGAGCGAGGTCTCCATGTTCTCGACGATGCGGGCACCGACCCCGCGGATGCGGGAAGCCTCCTCGCCCTCGGGGACGGAGGCGATGGCCTTCGGCACCGACGACCGCTCGGAGGTCGGCTCCCGCTTCGTCTCGCTCTTGGCCTTGCCGTTGCCGCTCGAGCTGGGCGAGGCCTCCTGCGGCCGGTAGTCGGCGAAGAAATCCTGCCAGCCCTTCGACAACGTCGACGGGTCGTCGCGGTACTGCTCGTACATCTCCTCGACGAGCCACGCGTTGAGCTCGGACTGCGAGCTGTGGGCTTTCCTCGAGCGTTCGGCCATCAGTGGAGCTCTCGTCGCGCGGTGCTGAACCGGGGAACCCGGGGACCGCCCCAGGGTAGACGGCGCACGGCGCGAGGGCCGGTGCCACGGCCCGGTCGGCCGGACCACCGGCCATCCGCGCCGACCACGGCGCGGGCAGCAGCCGCCGCCGGCTGCCACGTGCGCCCCGCAGACCCCGCGGCTCGACCGGCGCACGTCGACGCCCGCGGACCGCCGGACCCGGTCCGGGTTCCGGCCGTTCGCAACCCCCGGCTCGATCCCGGCGTCGTACCCGCACACGAGCCACGAGGTCACCGATGCGCCACCCGTCACCGCACCGCCGATCGCACCACGGCCGGCGCCACCGCATCGCCGCGACGCTCGCCATCGTGGCGCTCGCCCTCGTCGGTTGCTCCAGCCCCGGCGACGACGGGGCGGCGCGGACCTCGTCGGAGGGCGTCACCGCGGATCGCGGCGTCGAGCCCGACGTGGCCGAGGAAGCCGCCGACGCCGACGACGCCGCCGACGCGGAAGCCGCCGAGGACGCCGACCCGGACCTGGCCGTCCCGGCCGCCCGACGCGAGCGCCACGTGATCCGGAGCGCGGAGCTCGTGCTGGAGGTGCGCGACTCCGAGGCGGCCGCGGAGCAGGTGGTGGCGATCGCGGAGGACGCCGGCGGTGCGGTCGCCCAGACGGACCTGGAGCGTGACGAGGAGGGTGTGGTCCGGGGCCGGATCAGCCTGCACGTGCCGAGCGAGGCGCTCGACGAGACGGTCGAGCTGCTGGACGCGCTCGGCGACGCCGTGCCCGTCCGCCGGCTGGACGAGACCGACGTCACCGCCGAGATCACCGACCTCGGCGCCGAGCTGACCAACCTGCTCGCCTACGAGGAGCAGCTCCGCGAGCTGCTGGCGGACGTCCGCGAGCACACCGCCGACCCCGACGACCTGTTGCCGGTCTTCGATCGGGTCAACGAGGTGCGGGCCGACATCGACCGGGCCGAGGCACGGCTGACCATGCTCGAGGACCGGGTCGCCTACGCCCGGGTCGACGTCACGCTGCGCCCCACGATCGCCGCCACCCCGGTCGGTGACCCCGGCTGGGCCCCCGGGGACACGGCCCGAGCGGCCCTGGCCACCACGAGCCGGGCCCTCGCCACGTTGTCCGACCTGGCGATCCGGGCGGTGCTGACCGGGCTGCCCCTGGCCGCGACCGTGGCCCTCCCGCTCGCCCTGCTGGCGCTCGGGATCCGGGCGGGGCTACGGCGGCGCGGCCACGCCGACACACGCGGGGACACCCCGGAGGACCCGCCGACCCCTGGGAGCGCACCCTCGGCCGGTACCGTTCCGGGCGCGTGAGGCGTTCGACCACCACGGCGACCGCGGGAGGAGCTGGTGAGTGCGGATCCGTGACGTGCTGGCGGTGCTCGTCGGTGTGGTCGTCGTGGGAGCGGTGGGCTTCGCCGGCTGGCAGTTCCTCGGCGACAGCCTGGACCCCGCCGGAGGCGAGGCCGACGACCCACAGGAGGACGCGGAGGAGACCGCGACCGCCTACCTCGAGGCCTGGGACGAGGGCGACCTCGGCGCGATGAGAGCGCTCGTGCGTGACGCCCCCGACGACTTCGAGGAGCGACACGAGCAGCTGATCGAGGCCCTCGACCCGACGTCGATCGACATCGAGCCCGGCCGGCTGCGCGAGCCGGACGAGGGCCGTGCCGTCGTCCCGGTCACGATCGGCCTCGAGCTCGAGGAGCTCGACGAACCGGTGCGCTGGGAGACCGAGCTCGAGGTCATCCGCGAACGGAGCCGCTGGGGGGTCGACTGGTCGCTCGCCGCGCTGCATCCCGAGCTGCGTCCCTCCTGGGGCTTCGCCACCACCTCCGAGACGCTCGAACGCGAGCCCGTGCTCGCCGTCGACGAGACGCCACTGGCGGGTGGCGAGGCCGCCACGCTTGGCTTCGTCCCCCAGTTCGTCGAGGACGCCGACGACGTCGTCGAGGCGTTCGGCGAGGCGTTGCCGGGCTCGGAGGACACCGCCGAACGCCAGCTCTCGGGCGACCTCAACGAGGACTGGTTCTACCCGGTCGTCACCGTCAGTCGAGCGCGGGCCGACCTCGCCTGGCGACAGCTGCGTCGCACCCCCGGCATCGACCCGCCGCGTTCGGACGACCGCGCCCGGGTCCTGCTCGACGCGGGGTTCGCGGAGCACGTCGTGGGCCGCGTCAGCGTCCCGACGGCCGAGCAGCTCGAGGAACGCGAGGAGCTCGAGCCCGACGACCGGATCGGGCAGTTCGGCCTCGAGGCGGTCCTCGAGGACCAGCTCGTGGGCAGCGAGGTGCTCCGGGTCGGGCTCCGGGACCTGGAGGCGGACGACGACGAGCTCGCCCACACGATCACCGAGGTGCAGGCCGATCCCTCGGAACCGGTCCACACCACGCTCGACGTCCGCGTGCAGCGCGCCATCGAGAACACGCTCGGCGACCTCGAGGACGAGGCGGGAGCCATCGTGGTGGTCGACGGCCAGGACGGGGCGATCCGCGGCAGCGCGAGCCGGCCCCTCGGCGGCTTCAACCGGGCGTTCTCCGGCATGTACCCACCCGGCTCCACCTTCAAGCTGGTCACCGCGGAAGCCGCGCTCGAAGCCGGTGCGGAGCTCGACGACGAGGTGTCCTGTCCGGCCGAGACCACCGTCGGCGGCCTGCGGGTCCCCAACGCCGGGGACCGCGACCTCGGGACCACGACGTTCGACCGGGCGTTCGCCGAGTCCTGCAACACCACGTTCGCGCAGCTCGGCGCCGAGCTCGGCGCGGAGGCGCTCGTCGAGGCGTCGGAACGGTTCGGGTTCGACGTCGACCCGCTCGTCCCGCTGACGGCGTCGGGCGGGTCGTTCCCCACACCCGGGGACGCCGCCGAGGAGGGGGCAGCCGCGTTCGGTCAGGCTCGCGTCGAGGCCTCGCCGCTCCATCTCGCCAGCGTCGCCGCCGCCATCGTCGGGGGCGCCTGGCACCAGCCCTACCTGCTCGTCGACGACGGCCCCGCCGAGTCGCGGCCCCTGGCCACGGGGACGCCCGAGCTGCTGCGGGAGCTGATGCTGACCGCCGTCGAGGACGGGACGGGCGAGGCCGCCGCCGTCGACGACGAGGCGATCGGCGGCAAGACCGGCACCGCACAGGCGGGCGACGTCGAGCACGCGTGGTTCATCGGGACGTGGGAGAGCCTCGGCTTCGCGATCCTCGTCGAGGAGGGTGGGGACGGCAGCGAGGCGGCCGCACCGCTGGCCGCGGAGCTCGTCACCCAACTGGTGGAGCTCGGCGAGGACGGCGTCGACCCCGCCGAGCCGACCGAGGACGAGGTCGACGAGGAGGCCCTGCAGGAGGCGGCCGAGGAAGCCGCCGAGGAAGCGGAGGTCGAGGTCCGGGACGCCGACGAGGAGGAGGACACGCCGTGAGCACCGTACGCACCGAGCCGCTGGAGCACCGATGCCGACCCTGACCCTGACGGGTGATCCCGACGCCGACCGGCTGCTGTCCGACAACCCGTTCGCCCTGCTGGTCGGCATGCTGCTGGACCAGCAGATCGCGATGGAGGTGGCCTTCGCCGGCCCGGCGCGGTTGGCGGGGCGCCTCGACGGCGACCTGACCCCCGCGACGGTCGCCGCCACCGAGCTCGACGAGCTCGAGGCGCGGTTCCGGGAGAAGCCGGCGCTGCACCGCTACCCGGGCGCGATGGCCAAGCGGGTGCACGCGCTCGCGCGGCAACTGCTCGAGGAGCACGACGGTGACGCGGCCGCCGTCTGGGCCGACGTGGAGACGGGCGACGAGCTCCGCCGCCGCCTCACTGCGTTGCCTGGCTTCGGCGACCAGAAGGCCCGCATCTTCGTGGCGCTGCTCGGCAAGCAGTGCGGGGTGACACCCGACGGTTGGCGGCGTGCGGCGGGCGAGTACGGCGAGCCGGGGCACCGCTCGATCGCCGACGTCACGGACGAGGCCAGCCTCGCGGAGGTCCGGGCCTGGAAGCAGGCCCGCAAGGCCGAGGCGAGGGCCTGACGAGCGTCAATCCGGGACGATCGCCAAGAACTGGAAGAGCACGAGCGTGACCAGCCCCATCCCCAGGATGCCGGTCGGCGACCAGCCCCACCCGCGCGACCACGGCCACACGGGCGACACGAGGACGACGAGCAGCCCGAGCAGCACGACCGGGACGATCCTGGCCATCAGGCTCCCTCCCCTCGGCTGACCCCACGGCTCATCCGCGATCGGCCTCCACGGCGTCCCACGCCTTGCGTGCCGCGATCAGGACGGGATCCCACACCGGCGAGAAGGGGGGCGCGTACGAGAGGTCGACGTTGAGCAGGTCCTGGACCATGATGCCCTGCCACAACGCCATGGCGAACACGTCGATCCGCTTGGCGCCGCCCTCCTCGCTGACGATCTGGGCGCCGAGGAGCCGACCGCTCTCACGCTCGGCGACGACCTTCACGGTCGCCCAGGCCGCGTCGGGGTAGTAGTGCGCCCGGGTGGTCGACGCGACGGTGGCGCACACCGGCTCGAAGCCCACCTCCCTGGCCTCGTCCTCGCCGAGACCGGTCCGGGCGATCTCCAACCCGCAGATCTTGGTGACCGCCGTCCCGAGGACACCGGGGAAGGTCGCGTAGCCACCACCGAGGTTGATGCCGGCGACGCGGCCCTGCTTGTTCGCGATCGTGCCGAGGGCGATCGCGGTGGGCCGTCGTGCCACCCGGTGGAAGACCTGGGTGCAGTCACCGGCGGCCCAGACCCCGGCCACGGGACTGCGCTGCCGCTGGTCCGTCTCGACGCCACCCTGCGCGCCCGTCGGGATACCGGCCTCGGCGGCGAGGTCGCCGTTGGGTCGGGTTCCGGTGCCGAGCACCACCAGCTCGCACGGGTGCTCGGCCTCGGACGTGACCACGCCCGTGACCCACCCGTCCGAACCGACCTCGATACCGGTCACCTCGACGTCGAGGTGCAGTTCGATGCCCATCCCCCGCATGGCGTCGGCGATCCGCTCGCCCATGTCCGCGTCCATCGTCTCCATCGGCCGGAGGCCACGCGCGACCACCGTCACCTCGATGCCCAGCTGGACCATCGCCTCGGCCATCTCCAGCCCGATGTAGCCCGCGCCGACGACCACGGCCCGCCGCGGTTGGCGCGCGGCCAGCGCGTCGAGCACCCGTTGCCCGTCTCCGAGGGTCTGGACGCCGAGCACCCCGTCCGCCTCGATGCCCTCGATCGGTGGGCGCACCGGGATCGCCCCCGTGGCGATCATGAGCTGGTCGTAGCCGTGGCGCTGCTCGCCACCGTCCGCGAGATCGCGGACGGTGACGCTGCCGTCCTGGGGGTCGATACCCACCACCTCGTGGCGCAGCCGCACGTCGATGTCCTGCTTCTCGCGGAACTCCTCCGGCCGGCGGGCGATCAGGTCGTCGCGGTCGTCGACCACCCCGGCGACCCAGTAGGGGATGCCACAGGCGGAGTAGGCGGTGAACGAACCGCGTTCGAACGCCACGATCTCCAGGTCGTCGGCACCGCGCCGCCGGCGCGCCTGCGACGCCGCGCTCATGCCCGCGGCGTCGCCACCGACCACGATCAGTCGTTCCGGCACGACATCCTCCTCGACGGTCGGGGCGGTTCCGACCGGACGCAGCGTACGAGCGACGGCGCGGAGACGTGGTCGACCTCAGAGCAGGTCCACGACGAGCGCGACGGCCACCAGGACGAGCACGGCGGCGAACAGGCTCGTCAGGCGTCGCGGTTCGATCCGCCCGACCAGCCGGGAGGAGACGACGGCACCAACGGCCCCGCCGGCGGCGAACGCCGATCCCACGGCCCATGCCACCGTGCCGGCGCCGACGCGTCCCGCCAGACCGGCCAGGGCGTTGGCGATGAGCACCACCTGCGACGTGCCGACGGCCACGGGCAGCGACAGCCCGATCAGCCCGACCAGGCCCGGGATGACGACGAAGCCTCCCCCGACACCGAGCATGCCGGTGAGCAGCCCGACCCCCGTACCGGCCGGGACGACCCGTCGCCACGAGACGGGTGCTTGCGTCGGGGCCGGCGTCGGTCCCCACCACGACCAGGCCGCCGTCCCCACCAACAGGACGATCAGGACGAGCGTCAGGACCAGGTCGGAGAGCAGGACGGACAGGTAGCCGCCCACCACCGCCGCCGGCACGCCGGTGGCCGCGAAGCCCAGCCCGGAACGCCAGTCGACGCGCTCGTGGCGGGCGTGGACGACCAACCCGGCCAGGGAGACGATCGCGACCACCACCAGCGAGGTCCCGGTCGCCTGCGTGGCCGTCAACCCGAGCAGCAGCATGAGCGCGGGGACGGTGACGATCGAGCCGCCGACACCGAGCAGCCCGACGAGCAGGCCGACCAGCAGGCCGACCCCCAGCGCGATCACGATCTCCAGACCGGTCAGGAGCTGGCTCCCGTCGGGCCGGTCCGGTGGAGCACGGCGGCGAGGTGGTGGGTCTCCGGCACGTCCGCGTGCGCCATCCACACGTCGTAGCCGAGGCCAACGCGATCGAAGCGCAGCTCGCGGCGGACGGAACGCACGTCCTTGGCGGTGGCAGCCAGTCCGATCGTGGTGCTCGACAGACGGAGGGTGACGCCGCCGTCGGCGCCCAGCTCGTAGTCACCCTCGAGCAGCTCGGTGACGCCGAAGACGTGCGCCAGCATCACCTCGACGCGGCCCTCGCCCGCCGGACGCAGGTAGCCGCTCTCGCCGTGCATGGCGGTGCCCCGCAGCGGGTGCCAGGTGCGCTGCTCGTAGCCGAGCACGGGGGTCCCGCGGTGTCCGATCGTGACCCGTTCGTGGTAGTCGAACGCGTCGATCGTCGGGTAGTCGCCGTGACCCCCGCCCTCGAAGGTCCCGAGCAGGGGCCTCAACGCCTCCAGGGCCGGGTGCAGCGGTGGATCGGTGGCGGACGCGTCGGCGCTCACGGGGCGTTCCTCACTCGTCGGGATCGTCGGGATCGTCGGGATCGACGGGATCGGCGGGATCGGCGGGGTCGGCGGGGTCGCGCAGGTCGAGCAGGTCCACCACGAAGACCAGGGTCTCGCCCGGACCGACCTGACCAGCGGTCCCCCGGT
>SKTG01000246.1 GCA_007118045.1 Nitriliruptoraceae bacterium | reverse complement strand
GGCGAGTCGCGATGCGGACAAGCCGGGCCCGGGGCCGATCGAAAACCCGGCGGACGCCGCGATCGGTGTACCGGCCGACTATGCGGCGTGCGTGGAACCGGGAGACTGAACGGCATGGAGGGAGCGAAGGTCCTTCTGGACTGTCGAAACGTGGTGGGAGAGAGTGCCGTCTGGTCGGCCGAAGAACGCTCGTTGTATTGGGTCGACATCGTGGGCGGCCGGATTCACCGGTTCGAACCGGAGACGGAAACGCATGAATCCTGGAGTGCACCGGAGCTGCCGACATCGATCGGGCTACGTCGTGACGGTGGGTTTGTGGTCGGACTTCGGAGACGGGTAGCTCTATGGTCGAAAGGAGGTGGCTTCGAGACGCTCGCCGTTCCGGAGCCCGATCTGCCGAACAACCGGCTCAACGAAGGAGTGGTCGCACCCGACGGCTCATTCTGGGTGGGAACGATGAGGGACAATATCGGTCCGGACGGTCGGCCCGTCCCCGTCACGGAGCCGTCGGGTGCGCTCTATCGGGTCGAATCGGACGGCTCGGTCGTACGGCTCACCGAGCACCGCTTCGGAATAACCAACACGATGGTATGGCTTTCCGATTCCGGTTTCGTCACGGCCGACACGTCGGAGAACGCCCTCTATCGATTCGATTACGACACTGCGACTCGGAAGCTTCGCAATCGGCAACCGTTCGGCCCGAGGGTCGAACGCGGACTGCCGGACGGGTCGGCTCAATCGGCGGCAGGCTCTGTGTACAATTGCCGTGTTGCGGGCGGAGCCTCCATCGCCGTGATCGAGCCGGGAGCGGAGGACAAGGTGCGCTACATAGATCTTCCGTGCAACTCCCCGACCAGCTGTGTTTTCGGCGGGCCGGATTACCGGACGCTGTACGTCACCTCGGCGCGTTTCGGCATGGACCCGGACGCGCTTCGGGCCAATCCGGTCGAAGGGGCGCTCATGTCGGTGTCGGTCGACGAGGCGGGGGCGCCCTGTGCCCTGTTCGGCTGAGCTCGGGGTGCGTTGAGAGACGCCGAAGTTGAGGCTCTCGGCGACGTCGGGCTTCGCCTGCTGCGGGCGCGCGGTAAGTGGGTGTCGTGCATGCCTCATCCGGTGAGTCAGTCGCACGCCTACCAACCTCCGTCGACAGCGATATTCTGTCCCGTAATCATTGATGCCGCCGGTGAGCAGAGAAACTCGATCAACGACGCAATATCCTCAGGCTGCACTCGTCGTTTCAGACACTGGTTGTCGAGGACCCATGTCTCGTACTCATGGTGTTCTGCTCCGAAAACCCGTTGCTCCGCCTCCGATACCACCGCACCGGGGGCTACGGCGTTGACACGAATATCAAAGGGACCGAGTTCCCGTGCTAGCGACTTTGTGAGGCCGAGGACCGCTCCCTTGGAGGTCACGTAGGGCACAAACCCATTCCAGCGACCATTCAGTGTCACCGAGCAGAAATTGACGATTACGCCGGAGCGCTTGCGTTTCATCTCCGGGGCGACCGCGCGGGCCATGGCGAATCCGGCGGCTGTGTTGACCCGAAGCTGCTCCTCGAAGTCGTCGACGGAGAATTCCTCGAACGGTCTGTTGATGATCAGTGCGGCGTTGTTGATCAACACGTCGAATCCCCCGCAATTCGCCGACTCCTCGGCGACCCGGTTTTGTGCCTCCTCGAGTCGGGACAAATCCTGAAAGATATATGTCGCCTCAACGCCGAGCGCCTGATCCTTCTGCGAATCCCGAAGGGCGGGATGATCGAGCAGAAACAGGCGCTCGCCGCCGGCGTGGAATCGTTCGGCCTGCGCTCGACCGAGCGTCCCTAAGGCTCCGGTAATCAGGACGTTTCGTGTCATGCAACTCCTCCTCAAGCAGTCGTTGGGTTTCCGACCTATTGGGTTGGGTGCGACACAGCGGTTTCGCCCCCCCTGCGGCACCTCGGCATCTTCCGCCTACGACACCACGGTACCGCTCACCATCCGGTGAACCGTGAACCGTTTCTCGATCTCCGGGCTGAGCTCCACTCCGAGCCCGGCGCCCGGTGGAACGGTTATGGCTCCGTTCTCGACGGTGGGAAGCTGCGTGACGATTTCGGGGTACCACGTGCGGTAGTACGCCCGAACGCTTTCCTGAACGAGCGCGTTCGGTGCCGAAAGCGACAGATGGGTCGATGCGGCGAGAACGACCGGACCGGTGCAATCGTGTGGGGCGATGCACAGATGTCTCGCCTCGGCCATCGCGGCGATCTTTCTGGCCTCCGAAAGCCCGCCGCACCAAGACAGGTCGAGCATGATGATGCCGGCCGCCTCGGCCTCGAGAAGGTCGCGGAACGCTTCCTTGGTGGCGAGCGTCTCCGACGCGCACACCGGCGCGGGGGAGGCCTCGGCGTATCGACGCAGCGCCTGTAGCGAGGTCATCTTGATCGGGTCTTCGTGCCAGTAGGTGTCGAACGGTTCGAGCGCCCGCGCGATGCGGATCGCCGGCTCGAGCTTCCACATCGAATGGAACTCGACCATGATATCCATGCGATCGCCGACACGAGCACGGATCTTCTCGAACGGCTGCAGCGCGGACTTCAGGTCATCCGACGATATGTACCGCCCGCCGGTCTTCTCCGCGGCGAGATCGAACGGCCAGATCTTCATCGCGTCGATGCCCTCGGACAGCAGCTCCTCGGCGAGCGCCCCTGCGTCGGTGAGGAACGCTTCGAGGTCCGCATACCGGCGACCGCCGGCGTCCAGCCCATAGTTCGCCACACGCTGTCCGCCGGTCTCGCGCATGTAGGTCGTACCCGCGCAGGTGTTGTAGGTGCGGATGTTCGGTCGAGTGAAGCCGCCGAGAAGCTGGGCGACCGGCTGGTTGCAGACTTTGCCGAGGATGTCCCAGAGCGCGATGTCGAGTGCCGAGTTGCCCCGCATCTCGACACCGGTGGAGGCGAATCCGAGGTATCCCGCAAGCCTGCAGC
>SKTG01000231.1 GCA_007118045.1 Nitriliruptoraceae bacterium | reverse complement strand
TTCGTCGCGGACCTGATCGAGGACGCGGCGGCGGCGATCGCGGCCGGCATCGCCAGCACGGTCAACCTCCTCGACATCGAACGCGTCGTGCTCGGCGGCGGACTGGCCGACAAGCTGGGGGAGCCCTTCCGTCGCAAGGTCGAGGCCGTGCTCGCTCCGCTGCTGTTCCTCTCCCCCACGCAGGTCGAGCTCGTCCCCGCCGCCCTCGGCGACGAGGGTGGGGCCGTCGGAGCCGCGATCCTGGCGCGCGAGGCGGCCTGAGCACGGGTCCCGTCCGAGCCGGTCGCGGCGCGACCGGACCCGCCCGGGTGGTGTCCCACGGGGTCCCGGCTTGGCTCGGGGCACCGGACGGTGGCACGCTCCCTCGGCCCGACGGCGGGTCGCCCCTCCGGCGCCCCAGGCCAGGTGGGCGACCCCAGGAGGCCGTCGTGTCACACCTCGATGAAGCCAGCTCGCTCGTGACCGCCATGCGGAGCGTGATCCGCGAGGCGACCGCGCACCTGGCCGCCCGCTGCGAACGCGACGGCCGGATCAGCACCCAGCTGCTCGACGAGCACCAGACGATCGCCTACGACCTGGCGTCGATGGCCTCCGCGGTCACGGCGGCCGGCCACCTCGTCGACTGGGGGGATCAGGGGGACGTCGAGGCCATGCTCGCGCTCGCCTACGCGGCCGAGGTGGCCGCGGACCTGCGTGCACGCGTCGCCGGGCGGGAGGCGCACCTGGGTCTGCCGCTCGGTGTGCTCGAGGATCAGGCCGCGGCCGTCGCCGCCGGGCGCGATCCGGCGTTCCTCTCCGCGCTGGCCGACCACGTCCTCGTGGCGGGGGAGGCCGGCGGGCGGCACCTGCCCGAGGACCTGGAGATGGTGCGTCGCACCTTCCGACGGTTCGCCGAGGAGCGGGTCGTGCCCGTCGCCGAGCACGTCCACCGCAACGACGACGACGTGCCGGAGGAGGTGATCACCGGACTGGCCGAGCTCGGCTGCTTCGCCCTGTCGATCCCGGAGCGGCACGGCGGTTTCGCGACGGGCGGCGAGGACGAGCTGCTCAACATGGTGCTGGTGACCGAGGAGCTGTCGCGCGGCTCGCTCGGCGTCGCCGGGTCGCTGATCACCCGCCCGGAGATCATGGGCACGGCCATCCTCAAGGGGGGCACGTCCGAGCAGAAGGACCGGTGGCTGCCCCGGATGGCCGCCGGTGAGCGGATGTGCGGCGTGGCCGTGACCGAGCCGAACGTGGGCTCGGACGTGGCCGGCGTCGCCACGGTGGCCCGGCGGGACGGGGACGGCTGGGTGATCGACGGTGTCAAGACCTGGTGCACGTTCGCCGGGCGTGCCGAGTACCTGTTGGTGCTCGCCCGGACCGACCCGGACCGCAGCCTCGGTCATCGGGGCCTGAGCCTGTTCGTCGTTGAGAAGGACGCCCTGTCCGGTCACGCGTGGCGTGCCGAGCAGGAAGGTGGCGGAGCGATGGACGCCCGGGCGATCCCGACCCTCGGCTACCGCGGCATGCACTCGTTCGAGGTCTCCTTCGACGGCTGGCGGGTCCCGCACAGCGCCCTGATCGGCGAGGATGCCGGTCTCGGTCGCGGCTTCTACCTGCAGATGCAGGCGTTCGCCAACGCCCGGCTCCAGACCGCCGCTCGCGCCCAGGGGGTGATGCAGTCCGCCCTCGACCACGCAGTCGGCTACGTGAAGCAGCGGCACGTCTTCCCGACCCCACTGGCCGACTACCAGCTGACCAGGACGAAGATCGCCCGCATGGCGGCGTCGCTCGCCGCCTGCCGGGTCCTCTCGTTCGAGGTGGCCCGCAAGCTGGCCCGGGACGAGCCGGACGCACCGCTCGCCGCCAGCCAGGTCAAGCAGCTCGCCTGCCGTGCCGCGGAGTGGGTCACACGCGAGGCGCAGCAACTGCACGGCGGCTACGGCTACGCCGAGGAGTACACGGTGAGCCGGCTGTTCGTCGACGCGCGGGTGCTGTCGATCTTCGAGGGCACCGACGAGGTCCTCGCGCTGCGGGTGATCGCCCGCACCCTGCTCGGCGACGCGCTCGCCGCCGTTCCGTCCGCCGACTCGAGCTGAGGCCGTTCGCCCGGAGTGGGCGGCGGCCGGGACCCGTCGAGCGGTCGGGATCGGTGGGGGTCGGTGACCGAGGAGGGAGGCGGGGGATGCTGGAGCTGGCCGGACTGACGCGCCGTTTCGGGGACGTGGTGGCGTTGGACGGGTTGGATCTCGAGGTCCGGCCGGGTGAGCTGTGCGGGTTCCTGGGTGCCAACGGCGCCGGCAAGACCACGGCCATGCGCTGCGCGGTCGGGGTGACGCGCCCCGACGCCGGGACCGTGCGGTGGCGGGGCCGTGAGGTGGATCTCGCGGCTCGCCGGCGGACGGGGTACCTGCCCGAGGAACGCGGTCTGTACCCCCGCATGCGCGTCCACGAGCAGCTCGTCTACCTGGCCCGCCTCCACGCCCGCGCCCCCGAGGACGCCACCCGGCAGGCGGACGCTTGGATCGAGCGGCTCGGGCTCGGCGAACGCCGCGACACCCCGGTGGAGGAGCTCTCCCTCGGCAACCAGCAACGGGTGCAGTTCGCGGCGGCCCTGGTCCACGACCCCGAGCTGCTGGTCCTCGACGAGCCGTTCGCCGGGCTCGACCCGTTGGCGGTCGACGTGATGAGCGACGTGCTGCGTGAGCGGGCCGACGCGGGCGTCGGCGTGGTCTTCTCCAGCCACCAGCTCGATCTGGTCGAGGATCTGTGCCGCACCGTCGCCGTGGTCAGCGCCGGGCGGGTCGTGCTGCGCGGCGAGGTCGCCGCCCTCAAGCGGGGTGGGGACCGGAGGCTGCGTCTGGAGGTGTCGGGTGGTGCCGAGTGGCGCGATGCGCCGCCGGCCGACGCGTCCGAGCGGCCCGGACGGTCGGAGCAGCGGCGGACCGTCGGTTTCGGTCGCGCCTCGTGGCTCGACGAGCTCCCGGTCGGGGCA
>SKTG01000500.1 GCA_007118045.1 Nitriliruptoraceae bacterium | reverse complement strand
CGCGTCCGGTCGCCCCTCCCGGCTCGCCGGATGGTGACGGAGCCGTCAGCCGGCCGCGACCGCAGCGGCCTCGTGGATCAAACGCAACGCGATCTCCACCGTCGACCGGGTCGTGCGATGGGACAGCACGGCCAGACGCACGGCGACCCGTCCGTCGATCACGGTGGTGGAGAGCCGGACACGACCGTCGGCGTTGATCGCCCGGACCGCCGCATCCTGTGCGGCGTCGTCGCCGACCACTCGGAACACCACGATCGACAGGTCCGGTTCGCCGATGACCTCGACGGCGGGATCGGCGCGCAGGTCCCGCCAGGCGTCGGCAGCCAGGTCGAGGGTCGCGTCCAGGGACCGCTCGAAGGCCGCGACGCCGTGCAGCTGCAGCGGCAGCCACAGGCGCAGACCGCGCCACTCGCGGGTCAGCTCGGGCGTGATCGCGCTGAAGTCGGGCAGCGTGTCGAGGTCCTCGCTGTGGTCGCGCAGGTAGTCCCCGCTCTCCGCGAACGCGTGGGCGAGGTCGTCACGTTCGCGGACCAACAACGCTCCGGTACCGAAGGGCAGGTAGAGCGACTTGTGGGGATCGAGGGTGATCGAGTCCGCGCGCTCGATGCCGGCCAGCCGCTCGCGACCTCGTTGGGTCAGCTGGAAGAACCCGCCGTAGGCCGCGTCGACGTGGAACCACACGTCGAGCTCGGCCGCCAGGTCGGCCAGGCGGTCCAGCGGATCGATCGCTCCCGCGTTGGTCGTGCCCGCGGCCCCGACGATCGCGGCCGGCCGCAGGCCCTCGGCCAGGTCCTGCTTGATGGCGACGCGGACGCACTCCGGGTCCAGACGGGCCCCGTCGGAGGAGCCGCAGACGCGGATCTGGGGCCCGGGGACCCCGGCGATCCGGGCCGCCTTGCGGACGGACGCGTGAGCGTGCTCGCCCACGTAGATCGTCGCGAGGTCGGCGCGCCCGTCGGCGTGTTTCTCCCGGGCGGTGACGATGGCCGTGAGGTTCGCGTTCGAGCCACCGGAGAGCAGCAGGCCCTGGGACCGCTCCGGCAGATCGAACAGCTCCGTCAACCACCGCAGCACGCCCTGCTCGAGCGCGACCGCGGCCGGAGTGAAGCCCGACATCCCGGTGTAACGGTTGGCCACGCCCGCGAGCAGGTCGCCGAGCGCGGAGGTGAGCAGCCCCGAGCCGGGGATGTAGGCCAGTTCTCCCGGTGCCGCGTTGTCGACCCCCGTCGCGAGCACCGCCCGCAGCTGCGCGAGCGTCTCCGTCAGCTCGGCCGGGGCTTCGCCGGGCCGCTGGTCCAGCAGCCGCCCGATCAGCTCGTCGCCACGGTCGTGGCCGAGCACGTCGCGGTCGGCGGCGGTGGTGACGAGCTCCGCCACCAGCTCACCGACCTCCGCCAGCAGCTCGTCGGTCTCGCCCCCCGGCGGATCGAACCCGGACAACCGCACCACGTCGCAGCTCCTCCTCGGCCGCCCGTCGTCGACCGTCACCGTCGAAAGATGCCCCGGCGGCACCCCGGAACGGTAACGCCTCGCGACGAGGTGTCGACGAGGCCGCCCGAGATCGTGACGATCCGTCGCGTAACATCGGCTTGGGTGCACGGATCGTTCGACGACCGTCGCGTCGAGGTGAGACATGTCGTTCACGCCGGACCAGGTGGACCTCGCGTTGCTGGCAGCGCTCCGCGAGGACGGCCGCCGCTCCATCACGGCGTTGGCCGAGCAGCTTCACGTGTCGCGCAGCGCCGTCCACCAGCGACTCGACGGCCTGCGCGAGGCGGGCGCGCTGCAGGGCTTCTCGCCGCGGGTCGACGCCAGCAAGCTCGGCGCCAGCGTGTCCGCCTTCGTGCTGCTCTCCGCGGGACCGGGCGCGCGCCTGGAGATGGAGCCCCTGCGTGAGCAGCTGCTCGGGCTCCCCCACGTCGAGTACGCGGCCCTGATGACCGGCGACGCGGACGTGCTGCTTCTCGTGCGCGTCGCCGACCTCGATCAGCTGCGAACGTTCCTGCTGGAGGACCTCCGCGCGGTGAGCGGTCTGCGCGGCACGCTCACGTTGCTCGTCCTCGACGAGGTCATCAACCGTCCGTTCCTGCTCCCGGGCGAGTGAGCGGTGGTTCGGCCGCCACGTCGACCCCTCGCACCAGGTCGCGCAGACCGGCCGCCACCACGGCCCGGTGTTCGGCGGCGACCGAGCCGGTCAGCCGGGTCTCCTCGGCGTTGAACGCCGGGTACACGCGCGTGATCAGCGCATCGCCGTCGGCGGTGAGGGTCACGGTGACCAGGCGCCGGTCGTCCTCCTGCCGGCGGCGCCTCACGAGGCCACGCCGTTCGAGCGTGTCGAGCACGCCCGTGAGCGTCCCCTTGCTCACGCCGGCCTCGACGGCGAGGTGCCTGGACTCCATCCCGTCCCAGACCCACAGCACCCACAGGGCCACGAACGCGGTCCACGACAAGCGCTCCGCTGCCAGCACGGTCCGCTCCATGTGCCGGCGGATCGCCGTGGCCGCCCGGTAGACGTTGGAGACGACCGACAGGGCGTCGTAGTCGACCTCGAGGCCGGCGCGATCGAGCCGGGCGGCGATGTCGCGCTCGGCGGCGACCGGGTCGTCGAGACGTCGCCGGTGGGTGGACCCGTCCGCCATCAGGCGCGGCTCCCGGTCACCCCGACGGCCCACGGCTCACCGGCCGCGGCCGCGGCGAGCCAGTCGAACAGGGGCGCGTCCGCTCCCGCCAGCTTCTCCGGGTGCCACTGCACAGCCAGCACCGGCCACGCCGCCCGATCGCGCGGCTCGATCGCCTCGATCATGCCGTCCGGGGCCGTGGCCACCACCTCGAGGCCCTCGCCGAGCTCCTCGATCCCCTGGTGGTGGATCGTGTTGACCGATCGCCGCCCGGCCCCGAGCACCGTCGCCAGGCGCGAGCCGGGCACGATCGAGACGGGATGGGTCATGCGCCGCACGAGCTCGGGATCGTCGTGGGGCACCGGG
>SKTG01000106.1 GCA_007118045.1 Nitriliruptoraceae bacterium | reverse complement strand
GCCGGGTCGTGGTCGTCGGCTCGCTCTACCTCGTCGCCGAGGTCCGACGTTGGCTCGAGCTGACGGCGGGCACGACCCCGGCCTGGCCACGATGAGCACCGACGCCCCCGCCGACGTTCCCACCACGGCCGCCGCCACCCCGGCCGTGGCGCCGGACGCCGCGCCGCACGCCGCGCACCGTGCTCCGCGGTCAGGCCGATACGGTGTCACATCGATGCCAACCGAGAGCCGTTCCGATGCCGCGCCCGTCGTCCAGTCGGTCGACCGGGCCATCGTGGTCATGGAGATCCTCGCGGCCCGGGGGTGGACCGGCGTCTCCGAGCTCGCCCGTGAACTGGACATCCACCGTTCGACGGCGTTCCGGCTGCTCTCGACGCTGGAACGGCGCGGCGTGGTGGAACAGCACGGCGCGACCCAGAAGTACCGGCTGGGGTTCGCGCTCGTGCGGTTGGCGACGGCCGTGCGAGGCTCGCTCGACCTCAGCGGCGCCGCTCGCGATGTCTGCGAGCGGCTGTCCCTGGAGACCGACGAGACGGTGACCGTGGCGGTCCTCGACGGCCGCGAGGTCCTCAACGTGCACCAGGTGAACCTCTCGTCGCACCGGGTCAACGTCGACTGGGTCGGCAGCCACGGGGCCCTGCACGGAACGGCCAGCGGCAAGGCCTTCCTGGCACACCTCCCGGAGCGCACCCTCGACGCGATCCTGGCAAGCCCCCTGGAGGCCTTCACGTCGGCCACGATCGTGGAGCCGGAGGAGCTACGTCGCGACCTCGGGCGGATCCGGGACCGTGGGTACGCGGTCACCCGGGAGGAGCTCGAGGAAGGGTTGAACGCGGTCGCCGCTCCCGTCCGCAACCACGACGGGACCATCGCGGGGACGCTGTCGGTCTCGGGTCCCTCGTACCGGCTCCAGGAGGACCGGCTGCGGTGGGTGGCGGACCTGACGCTCGAGGCGGCCGCCGAGGTCGGCCAGCGTCTCGGGTACCGCAGCGCCAACGGCGAGCGCGTGCCCGTCTAGCCAGCCGGGCCGGCCCCTCGCCATCACCCCATGGTCGCCACGAGGATCGCCTTGATCGTGTGCATGCGGTTCTCCGCCTGGTCGAACACGATCGAGTGCTCCGATTCGAAGACCTCGTCGGTCACCTCGAGCGCCTCGAGCCCGGTGCGCTCGTACAGCTGCGCTCCGACCGAGGTGCGCGTGTCGTGGAACGCCGGCAGACAGTGCAGGAAGCGCACCGTCGGGTTCCCCGTCGCCCGGATCGTGTCCATCGACACCTGATAGGGGGAGAGCAGGGCGATGCGCTCGTCCCACGCCTCCGCCGGTTCCCCCATCGACACCCACACGTCGGTGTAGAGGTAGTCGACGCCCTCCACTCCGGCGACGGGATCCTCGGTCTGCGTGAGGCGGGCGCCGGTCTGCGCGGCGATCCGTTCGGCGTGCGCCACGACCTCGGCGTCGTTCCACAGGGGACGTGGCGCCACCATGCGCACGTCCATGCCCATCATCGCGCCGGCGACGAGCAGGGAGTTGCCCACGTTGTTGCGTGCGTCGCCGAGGTAGGCGAAGGCGATCGCCTCGTCGGGGGCGTCGCGGTGCTCGCGCATGGTCAGCATGTCGCACAGCGTCTGGGTCGGGTGCCACTCGTCGGTGAGACCGTTGAAGACCGGCACGCCGGCGAACCTGCCGAGCGTCTCCACGTCGCGCTGCGACGCCCCGCGGTACTGGATCCCGTCGTAGTAGCGGCCGAGCACCCGGGCCGTGTCCCGGATGGACTCCTTGTGGCCGATCTGCGAGCCGCTGGGATCGAGGTAGGTGACCCGGGCACCCTGGTCGAACGCGGCCACCTCGAAGGCGCAGCGAGTCCGCGTGGAGGTCTTCTCGAAGATCAGCACGAGGTTGGCGCCCTCGAGCCGGGGCTGCTCGGTGCCATCGCGCTTGGCGGCCTTCAGCTCGGCAGCGAGGTCGAGCAGCCCGCGCCACTCGTCGGGGGTGAGGTCGAGCTCCTTCAGGAAGCTGCGACCCTGGAGGTCGGTGGTCATCGCGATCCTCGTCGAGGTGGTCGGGTCGGGGCTCTCGCCGCCACGCGACCGTGACGGGCGGGACCCCGCATCATGGCACGTCGGTCACCCGTCGAGCAGTTCCTCGACGTCCTCGAGCAGCTCCGCCGCGTCGCCGCGTTCCTCCTCGGTGAAGCACCTCGGTTCGCGTTCGACGGCGAGGGCCGCGGCGCGGAACGCGCGGAGGGCTCGGTCCTCCTGCTCCGCGGTGACCTCCTCGTCCTCCAGCAGAGCGGCGCCACGTTCGAGCTCCTCGTTGTGGAGCAGACGCGCCGGACGGCACTCCTCGTCGGCGGCGAGACGGTCCTCCGGGGAGACCGAACACCCGGCCACGAGCCCACCGGCCACGACCACACTCGCCACCATCGCCACAGCACGACGCCCGCCGCCAGTGCGTGATGGGCCGCGTCCCCGCGCCATGTGCGTCTCCTTCAGGTTCCGTCGCCGGGTGTGGATACATGCACCGGCCACACCGGACCCGCGGCTCGGGCTACCGCAGGAGTGAGCCGCCCGCGCGGGCTGCTTGCGGACCGCGGTGGGCCGGGCAACGCTAGGCAGACCAGCGCCCGGTCGGTCGGACGAGGTCATGGGCCGTCCGACCGGTGCCGCTCGCCCGGGAGCCGACGCCGACGTGCATGGTGCCGTCCTCGACGAGAGGTAGGAACGTGGTCGCACAGGTGGACGCCGGCGCGAGTTTCCAGGAGATGGTGACCAGGGTCATCAACTTCCTCCCGCAGCTCCTGGCTTTCCTGCTCATCCTGGTGGTGGGGTGGTTCGTCGCCAAGGCGATCGCGCGTCTGGTGGATCGGTTGCTCGAACGGGCCGGATTCGACCGGGCCGTCGACCGAGGCGGTGTCGGACGGGCACTGGCCTCCACGGAGTACGACGCCAGCACGATCCTCTCGCGCATCGTCTTCTTCGCGCTGATGCTGTTCGTGCTGCAGCTCGCGTTCGGCATCTTCGGCCCGAACCCGGTCAGCGACCTGTTGTTCGCGGTGATCGCCTTCCTGCCGCGGCTCTTCGTCGCGATCCTGATCGTGGTCGTGGCCGCCGCGATCGCCTCGGCGGTCCGCGATCTCGTCGGAGCGAGCCTCTCGGACCTCTCGTACGGCCACGTCGTCGCCAACGTCGCGAGCGCGAGCGTTCTCGTGATCGGTGTCTTCCTCGCGCTCAACCAGCTCCGGATCGCCCCGGCCATCGTGAACGGCCTGTTCTACGCGCTGCTCGCCATCGTGGTGGGCTCGGCGATCGTGGCGATCGGTGGTGGAGGCATCCGGCCCATGCGCGAGCAGTGGGAGAAGGCGATCGACCGGCTCGAGGACGACGCGCGCACCGTCAAGCTCGAGCGACGGGGACGCGACTACGTCGACCTGAACCGGGAGCAGCTCGATCAGCTGGCCCGTGACCGTGATCTGGCCGGCCGCTCCGAGATGGACAAGGACCAGCTCATCTCCGCCCTGGTCCGCGACGACCGCACCCAGCAGCTGCGCCGCCAGCCGATCGACGAGACCCCTGGCCCGCACACGACCAGCTACGAGGAGCTCTCGCACGAGGAGCTGCTCGATATCGCACGCCGTCGGGACCTGCGTGGCCGGTCGCAGCTCAACAAGGACGAGCTCGTCGAGGCCCTGCGCCACGACGACCGCACCCACGAGCTGAGGCAGAGCTGAGCGGCTGAACGGACGTGACGGTCGGGCCGGGTCGAGACCCTCACGTCCGCAGCGTCTCACCCGCCCTTGCGGGAACGGACCTCCTCGAGCAGCGCGGGCAGGAACTCGTGGAGGTCGCCCAGCACGGCCTCGTGGGCGCGTGTGACCATCGGCGCCTCGGCGTCGGTGTTGACGGCGACGATGCGCTTGGCGTTCATGCAGCCCACCCAGTGCTGGGTGGCGCCGCTGATGCCGCAGGCCAGGTAGAGGTCGGGGGCGACCCGCGTGCCGGTCTGCCCGACCTGATCGTTGTGGGAACGCCACCCCGCGTTGGTGGCGACCCGGGAGCATCCGACGGCGCCTCCGAGCAGGGAGGCCAGCTCCTCGAGGACGGCGAAGGCCTCCGCGCTGCCCATGCCGCGACCACCCGCCAACACGACCGGTGCCGTCGCCAGGCTGATGCCGCCGCTGAGCGCCTCGCGAGCGACCGGGCGCGCCACCGTGAGCGCCTCGTCTAGCTCAGGGGTGAAGGGCTCGAGCTCCGCGGGACCCGGCATCGTCGCCGGCACGGCGGCGATCTGGTGCGGGGCCACCGTGAGGAGCGCCACCTCGGCATCGAGGTGGGCGTCCTCGTACAGCACCCCGCCCCACCGCAGACGCGTGAGCTCCCAGCCGTCGTCGACGGTCTCGACGGCGGTGCAGTTCGCGGCGAGCGGCAGGTCAGTGCGGGCGGCGAGGTGGGCGAAGCTCGGGGTGCCCCGTTCCGAAGCGGCCCCCAGCACGACGCTCGGCGTGACGACCCCCATCAGCTGCCGCACCGCCTCCGCCACCGCAGCGGGTGGGGCATCGGCGTCGAGGAGCTCGTGCTCGAGCGTGTGCACGGCCGTGACCCCGAACGCCGCCGCCTCCTTGCGCAGCTCGTCGGACCACGTGCCGACCGCCGCGACCTCCAGGTGGCCCTCGACGGGTTCCGTCAGGTTCCGGGCCAGGGTCAGGGTCTCACGCGAGGTGCGCGCCAGCTCCCCGTCGGTGTGTTCGACCAGGACCAACACGGTGCTCACAGCAGCCCCACCTCCTCCAGGATGTCCGCGACGGCGGGCGCAGCTGCCGCGCCGGTGCCGAGCACGGTCGTCTCCGTGCGTTGCTGCTCGGGGGCACGCAGTCGCAGCCGCCGCAGACCACCCTCGCGGTGCCGGGGTTCGACGTGGCGGATCGTGGCCTTCTTGGCCATCAGGCGACCACGCATGGCCGGGTAGCGCGGCAGGTTGAGCCCCTCCTTGACGGCGGCGACGGCCGGCAGCGGGAGGTGATGGACGGTGTGACCGTCGGCGACGGCCCGACGCAGCGCGACCTCGCCGTCGGTCACCTCGATGCCCTTGACGCCGTCCACGACGGGCCGGCCGAGGGCGTGGGCGACCCGCACGGCGACCTGGTGGTTGCCCGCGTCGGCCGACTCGTTGCCGAACAGCATCAGGTCGAAGCGGCCGTCGTCCTCCTCGAGGACGCGGACGGCGTCGACGATCGCGCCCGCGACCGCGCGGGCGTCCCACTCCGGCCCTTCCATGGGCAGCAGCGTGCCGTGGTCGATGCCCATCGCGATCGCGTTGCGCAGCTGGTCCTCCGCCGCCAACGGTCCCAGGGTCAGCACGGTGGAGCTGCCGCCGTGTGCCGCGACCAGCCGCACGGCCTCCTCGACGGCGCACTCCTCGTGCGGGCTCACCGTGAAGCCGAGGTGGGTGGTGTCCACCTCCGACCCGTCCGGGGTCAGGGTGATCTTGGCGCCGGGCGCGGGCACCCGTTTGACGCAGACCAGGAGCCTCATCGTCGCCTCCTCAGGCCTTCATGCGGGCGTCGTCGGGGTCGAACAGGCCCTTGCGGCTGGCCGAGCCGACCAGCACCGGGTAGCGCTCACCCATGTACTCGACCAGCAGCTCCTGCCCGACCCGGGCCTGTTCCGGCGGCAGGTAGCCGAGCAGCAGGTGCTTGCCCACCGACGGTCCGGTCCCCGAGGACGTCACGAAGCACGGGCGACCGAGCGGGTCCTCGAGCCGTTCACCCGCTGTGGTGAGCAGGGGCGAGCCCGCCATCGGGTAGCGGTCGGGGCCCGACGCGGAGCTGTGGTCCTCCACGGTCATCGAGCACATCACGGCCGCGGGTTCGTTCTCCCGCGCCTTGAGGTAGGCGTCCTTGCCGACGAAGTCGGCCCGCTTGACCTTCGGGAAGGCGAGACCGGCCTCGACGGGGTCGTACTCGCCGTCGAGCTCGGCGCCCATCAGGCGGAAGCCCTTCTCGAGGCGACCGGTGGTCCCGTACACGCCGCCGCCGGCGGCGACCACACCGTGGGGTCGCCCGGCCTCCCAGAGCACGTCCCAGAGGCGTTGGCCCTGTTCGACGGGAGCGTGGATCTCCCAGCCGAGGTCACCGACGTAGGAGATGCGCACCATCAGCGCCCGGATCCCGTCGATCTCCGCCCAGCGGGCCGTGCCGAACGGGAAGCCCTCGTTGGAGACGTCCGCCGAGGTCACCTCGCTCGCGATCCGGCGTGCCTGCGGGCCCCAGAGCCCGACGGTCGTCCAGGCACTGGTGACGTCGGAGAGGTGCGCCGAGCCGTCCGCGGGCAGGTGGTCGGTGAACCACTTCAGGTCGCGGCCCCAGTCCGCACCGCCCGTGATGATGCGGTACCGGTCCCAGTCGAGGCGTACCACGGTGAGGTCGCTGCGGAACCCGCCGTCCGGCGTCAGCACCGGCGTGTAGATGATGCGCCCGGGCGGTCGGTCCATGTTCGCGACGGTGACGCCGTCGAGGTACTCGCACGCCCCCGCCCCCTGGACCTCGAAGATGGAGAACGCCGTCAGGTCGATCATCGCCGCGCGGTCCCGCATCGCGAGGTGCTCGGCGGTGATGATCGGCGACCACCAGCGGCGGTCCCACTCGTGGGGCCGGTCCGCGACGCCGTACTCGCCGACGAGGTCCGCGTTGGCCTCGTACCACTGTGGACGCTCCCACCCACCGGCCTCGAAGTAGACGGCGTCGAGCGAGCGCGTCCGGTGGTGCATCGGTGCCAGGCGCACGAAGCGGTCGGACTCCCACTGCTCGTGCGGGTGCACGATGCCGTAGGTCTTGTTGAAGCCCTCGTTCGCACGTGCGGCGACGTGGTGGTTCGTGCGCTGGTTCGGCGTGAACCGGGCGATGTCGGCCCCGTGGACGTCGATCGAGGTCACCCCGTCGGTCATCCACTCGGCCATCACCCGTCCCACACCGGGGCCTTCCTTGATCCAGACCGCAGCGGCCGACCACAGCCCGCGCACCTCCGGGGTCTCGCCCAGCAGGGGAGCGCCGTCGGGGGTGAGCGAGAGGAGCCCGTTGATGGCGTGCTTGATGCCGGCCCCGGGGGTGTCGAGCAGCTCGGGCATCAACTCGAGCGCGTCCTCCATCTGGGGGTCGAAGTCGTCCTGGGTGAACGGCAGCTGCGTGGGGGACAGCTGAGCGGCCTCGATCGAGGGGATCTCGTCCGGTTCGTGCAGGATCGGGCGGTGCGCGTAGGACCCGACCTCCATGTCACCGCCGTTCTGGCGCTCGTACATGTTCGTGTCCATGTCGCGCACGATGGGGTAGGCGATCTCCGAGCGGGTCCGCTCGAGGAGCGGGATCGGGCCCACATCGATCATCTGGTGCACGGCGGGTGTCAGCGGGATGTTCGCACCCGCCATCGCGGCGATGCGAGGGCTCCAGACCCCGCAGGCCACCACCACGTACTCGCACTCGATACGTCCCCGATCGGTCACCACGGCCGTGACCCGGCCGCGATCCGTCTCGAGGTCCAGCACCTCGGTGTTGGCCGAGATCGTCAGTGCCCCCGCGTCGAGCGCCCGCTGTCGCATGATCGTGCCCGCCTGGAGCGAGTCGACGACGGACACCGACGGTGTGTGGAAGGCACCGAGCACGATGCTCGTGTCGACGAAGGGGACCAGCTCCGCGACCTCCTCAGGGGTGAGGAGCTCCGCCTCGATGCCCCACGTGCGAGCGGAGGCCATGCGCCGCCGCAGCTCCTCCATGCGCTCGGGCGTCCTGGCGATCTCGAGCCCGCCCGTCGTCGTCTGGACGCCCATCTCCTCGTACTGGCGCTGCGAGTCCAGCGTGAGGTGAGCGATCTCCTTGCCGTGGTCGACCGGGAAGATGAAGTTCGACGCGTGTCCCGTCGAACCGCCCGGGTCGGGCAGCGGCCCCTTGTCGAGCAGGACCAGCTCGGTCCAGCCCTTCTCGGCCAGGTGTCCGACGATCGAGTTGCCCACGATCCCGGCCCCGATGATCACGGCGCTCGCGTGGCTCGGTACGTCGCTCATGGCGTGCTCCTCCCGGCCCCGCGGGCCCGGTTACAACAGCTGTCGGATGTGCTGCTCGAAGCCCGCGACGTGCTCGCGGGCGATGGTCTCGGCTCGTGCGCCGTCGCCCGCCTCGATCGCCGCGAGCAACTCGTGGTGTTCCTGCACGGCGTCGTGGAGCGGGTCCATGCGTCCGAGCGCCAGGAACCACAGCCGCAACGCCAGCACGTAGGCGCGGTCCAGCGCCGACTCCAGCACCGGGTTGTGGGCGGCCTGGTGCACCAGCCGGTGGATGCGCTGGTCGAGGTGGATCAGGCGATGCTCCTGCTGCGCGTCGACCGGTGCAGCGTGCACCGGGACGCCGTTGCCGTCGGAGCCACTGGGGGCCGATGACGGGGCTCCGTCGAGCGAACGGCCCTCGAGCGAACGGCCCTCGAGCGAACGGCCGTCGAGCAGACCCGGCGGCTCGGGCAGGGCCTCGGTCGGTCGGGCCAGCTCGGCGAGGAGCCCGGCGATGGCCGTCTGATCGTCCGGCGTGCGTCGTTCGGCCGCCAACCGGGCCGCGAACCCCTCGAGCTCGATACGCAGCTCGGAGATGGCCCGCAGGTCCCCGACGTCGACGGCGCCGACGTAGATGCCGCGCCGTGGGTAGACCTCCACCAGTCCGTCGTCGGCGAGCCGGTGCAGCGCCTCGCGGACCGGCGTGCGACCGACCCCGAGCTGCTCGACGAGCTCGCGTTCGTTGACCAGGCTGCCGGGGGCGAGCCGGAGGGTGACGATGCGGTCACGCAGGCGGTAGTAGGCCTGTTGGGCCAGCGAGTCCGTCGGAGCGTGCTCCGGTACGAGGACCGCGAGCTCCTCCAACGGGCCATCCGGTCGTGACGCGATGCTGCACCTCGGGGTCGACGTGATCTCGTGGGACCGATCTCGTGGGACCGATCTCGTGGGACCGATGCCAGGAGACGGATCTCGTGTGACGGGCGATCTCGTCAGATTACAGATATATCAATAGTCTGACAAGAGGGACATCAGACGGCCGGGGTCGCCCGTCCGTACGTCGGCGGCGTGGGATCTGCCCCCGGCGGCGACCATGGCGTCCACTGCCACCCGCGCCCCGACCGTCCACCGGTCGCCCTGGTCCGGACGGCCGTTCCCGTACCGGTCACCAGCCGAGGATCACCACCCGAGGAGACGTCCATGCGCCGCCACCGTCGTGTTCTGTCCGCGCCCGTGCTGGCGCTCGCTCTCGCGGCTGGTGCCGTGGCGTGCGAGGACACGACCACGGAGACCGAGGACGCGGAGTTCGAGGAGTTCGACGACCCGGGCGACGACCCGACGCTCGACGCCGAGGACCCAGAGGAGACCGAGGACCCGGAGGACCCGTAGAGCTGATCGGGCTGAGGCTGATCGGGCTGATCGGGCTGAGGGTCGCTCGCGTGGCGGCCGAGACCATCCCGGGCCGCCACGCGCGTCGAGCGGGGGTCTCGGGGCCGGGGAGCGGCTGACTAGAGCGTCCCGTCGACGAGGCGTTCGCGCACCTCGTTCGCGCGTTCCCGGAGGGCCTCGAGGTCGGAGAGCCGGTCGAGGGTGTGGTACTGGCGTGCCATGCGGTGGTTGCCCGAGAACGTGTCGCGGTGGCGATCCAGGAAGTCCCAGTACAGGGTCGTGAACGGACAGGCGTCCTCGCCGGAACGCCGCCTGCGGTCGTACCGGCAGTCGCCGCAGTGATCGCTCATGCGGTCGATGTAGGCCCCGCCGGAGACGTAGGGCTTGGTCGACATGCGGCCGCCGTCGGCGAACGTGCCCATGCCGATCACGTTGGGGATCATCACCCAGTCGTACGCGTCGATGAACGATGCGTGCATCCAGGACGTGAGCCGGCCCGGATGCACGCCCGCGGTCGTCGCCAGGTTCGCGAGCACCATGAGCCGCTCGATGTGGTGGGCGTACGCGTGATCGTGGATGCTGCGAACGACGTCCTCGACGCAGGCCATGTCCGTGCCGGCCTCACCGGTGAACGCCGGCGGCACGTCGAGCTGAGCGTCCAGGGCGTTGTGCTCGCCATACCCCGGCATCCAGCGGCGGTAGACGCCCCAGACGAACTCGCGCCATCCCAGGATCTGGCGCATGAAGCCCTCGACCGCGTTGATCGGGGCGTGGCCAGACCGGTAGGCCTCCTCGGCCGCGTCCAGCACCTCGCTCGGATGCAGCAGACCGAGGTTGAGCGCGTGGCTGAGCAGCGAGTGGTTCAGGGCCCACGCGCCGGAGACCATCGCGTCCTGGTGATCGCCGAAGGCGGGCAGGGCGTGCTCCACGAAGCGCCGGAGACGCGTCAGCGCGCGCCGTCGGGTGGTCGCCCAGGTGCCGTCGGGCGGCGCGCCGAACACGTCGTCGGGTAGCCAGCCCGAGGAGTCGCGGTCGAGCTCGTCGAGGCGCGATGTGACCGGTCGCGGTGCCTGCGAGGCCAGCTCGGCCGTGGGTGGCTCACGGTTGTCGTGGTCGTGGTTGAACCTGCCACCGGCCGGTTCGTCCCCGTCCATGAGGTAGCCGGTCGTGCGCCGTCGCCAGCGGTAGAAGTCCTCCATCCTGAGGTGTTCACGGTCGCCTGCCCACTCGTCGAACGACGACCAGTGGCACAGGAAGTGGTCGTTGTCCGCGACCTCGACGCCCAGTCGCTGCAACAGACGGTGTCCGCCCAGGCTCGCCGGCTCCATCGCCGTGACCCGCGTGGGGGTGAACTCGCGGACGTGGCGTTCGAAGCCGGCGCGCATCGTGGGGGCACGCCGCAGGTCGACGTCGTAGCCGCGGTCCTCGAGCTCGGCCGCGAAGTGGCGCATCGCGGAGATCACCATGTGCGCCTTCTGGTGGTGCCAGCGTCGCTCACCGAGCTTGTGGTCGCTGAGGACGAGCAGTACCCGCGTGTCCGCCGGCTCGGTCCCGCGCAGGTGCGCGAGATCCCGGTTGAGCTGATCACCCCAGACCCACACCGTCCGCATCCCGAGCTCCTCCAGACGCCGACACGTTCGGTGCGGCGGGATCATCGGGATCAGGTGGATCCGCACCGACGCCGCCGTCCCGCGAAGCAGAGCACCGATCCGCGCCGACCGTGACGGGTCGGCGCGGATCGATGGTGTCGCTGCTGCGACGCCTCGTCGGCGCCGGAGCGGTTCAGCCGTC
>SKTG01000152.1 GCA_007118045.1 Nitriliruptoraceae bacterium | reverse complement strand
GTGGTCGGAACCCGCTCCACGGTGGGACCCTAGCCGGAGAAGCCGCGGGGGCGCTCGGTGTGCGAGCGCCCCCACGACCCTTCGTTGCTGCGTGCGACCCCTAGTAGTCGGCCGGGTCCACCGAGATCTCACCATCGATGATGCCCTGCTCGAGGTCGTCGAGCGCGTCCTTGACCTCGTCCGGCACGGTGTCCTCGTGGTCGTGGAAGTCCGCGATCCCGACGCCCTCGTTCTCCAGGTCACCGGCGAAGATGCCGCCCTCGAACTCGTCGTTCATGACCTCCTCGATGACCGTGAACGACGCCACGTCCATCCGCTTGAGCACCGAGGTGAGCATCAGGTCGCTGAACTCGGGCGCCGAGACGTAGCCGTCGGTGTCGACCCAGATCAGCAGGCCCTCACCGAAGTCCTCGATCGCGGTGGCGGAGCCCAGGCCGACCGGGCCGGCGACGGGCATGATGATGTCGGCGCCGCCCTCGAGCAGCGAGTCGGTCACGCGACGGCCCTCGTCCTGCGACTCGAAGTCACCCGTGAAGAGCCCGTCGTTGCCGTCCCAGCCCTCGACCGCGACGTCGGTGCCGTGCTCGTCGTTGTAGTACTCGGCGCCGGCCAGGTAGCCGTCCATGAAGATCGAGACCGTCGGGATGTTGATGCCCCCGTAGGTACCGATCGTGCCCGTCTCGGTCGTCCCGGCCGACACGTAGCCGGCGAGGAACCCGGCCTCGTCGGTCTCGAAGACGATCTCGCGGACGTTGTCGTAGGTGTCCTCGAAGGCGAAGTCCACGATCGCGAACAGCTGCTCGGGGTTCTCCTGCGCCGCCTGCTCGGTGGCCTCACCCAACAGGAAGCCGACGGTGACGATCAGGTCACAGCCGCGGTCGATGAACGCCCGGATGTTCGGGTCGAAGTCGGCCTCCGACTCCGATTCGAGCACGGCGATCTCGATGCCGAGCTCCTCCTCGGCCTGCTGGAAGCCCTCCCACACCGTCTGGTTGAACGAGCGGTCGTCGACGCCGCCGGTGTCGGTGATCTGGCACGCCTGGAAGTCCTCCGCGTCCGCGGCGACCTCGTCATCGGCCTCGTCGTCCGCGTCGTCGGCGTCCGGATCCTCCGCGTCCGCGTCGTCCGCGTCCTCGTCGGGTTCGTCGTCGACCTCGGCGTCCTCGGTCTCCTCGACCTCGTCGGTCGGCTCCTCGTCCGGGGCCTCGCCGCAGGCGGCGAGAGCGAGCGCACCCGCCGTCGCGAGCGCGAGCGCGCGTCTCGGTGTCGTCATCATCGGATCCTTCCCTCCTGTCGGGCCCCACACGGCCCGTCGGCGACCCGACGGGCGCGGGCCGGTGATCTGGCCCCGAGGGTGGGCCCCCAGCTGCTGCCCCACCCCGTGGCTCCAGGGCACCTTACTACGCGGCTCGTAGCCCGCGCAGCATCCATCGTGGGGACCACGACGGCGACGTCCCCCATGCGTTCCCACCCCGACCGCCACGGCGCCCGCGGCTCACACGGCACCGCCAGTGGTCGTCGGGGGGCGTGCGAACACGCCTCACGCCCCCCGACGCCACGGGAGCCGTGCCCTGCCACCCGGAACCTGCCACTCGCGTGCCGACACGGATAGGGCCGGAGGTCCCTCGACACCCGACCGCGCGTGCGTCGCGCACGGTGGCCTGCGCCGCCACGAGGAGGGCACGCCGAAGGTCGCACGGGCCGCGCCGCCGGGACGGCGCTCCACCGAGCCGCTGTCCACGCCCGTCGCGTGCCCGGGACGGCGCTCCCCCGAGCTCTCGTCCCTGGTCCGACGCGGTGTGCCCCGGGCGCGGCGCACCTACAGCTGGTCCGTGAGCTCCTCGTCGAGCTCGCCGTCGAGGTCCTCGAGGTCCTCGAGGTCGTCGTCCAGGTCGTCCTCGAGCTCCTCCTCGGGCTCGTCCTCGGGCTCCTCCTCGGCCGGGTCGTCGAGCGTGTCGTCGAGCTCCTGCTGCAGCTCGTCCTCGAGCTCCTGCTCGAGCTCGTCGGCCAGATCGTCCTCGAAGCCCTCGTCGAACAGCTCGTCCGGGTCGAGCTCCTCCTCCGGGTCGACGAAGGCGTCCGGAGCGACGTCGAGATCGTCCAGCGGCGCCGGCAGGTTGGGGCAGTCGACCCGCTCGACCGGCTCGAGCTGCGCCAGCACCTCCGGGGTCGCCACGCCGCCCAACGCCTCGAGCTCGGCACGGTCGACGCAGATCACCCCCAGGGCGCTGGCACGGCTCTGGACGCCCGGCGCGTCGGTCTCGAAGCGATCCACCGGGACGAGCACGGTGCTCGTCGGCTGGGAGAGCATGACCACGATCCTCGGCAGGACCTCGGCCTCGTAGAACTCCGCGGCGTCGGCGCGCTGCTCGAAGCGCTCCTGCGCCTCGGGCTCGGCCTCGTCGAGCTCGCGGAGCTGCGTGTAGCCCGCCAGCAGCCGCTGCTGGCCCTCCACGATCAGTTCCAGGCCGATCTCGACGCTGCCGCGCAGCTCGTCGGCCCCGGTGGCGACACCGAGCTCGTCGGTGGCCTCTTCGGGGAACGCGAGGTCGTGCGTGTCCGCCGCGGCCAGCGACGTGGTGCCGTTCCACAGGTCGAGCCAGCCCCGCGCGACGTCCGCGACGGCTTCCGGGACGTCACCGTCCGCGTCGTCGGCGTCCACGTAGAGCGCCCGCAGATCGGGTTCGAGCGTGTCCAGCACCGCCCGCACCCCGGTCGGATCGCCGTCCAGGCTGCCCCAGGTGGTCTCCTCGTCGAGCAGCACGTCCTGGGGCGGGGCGGCCTCGGGCAGATCGTCCTCGAGCTCGTCGAGCCGTTCGAGCAGCTCCGCGGGGGGCGAGCCGTCCTGCTCCGGTTCGGTCTGGGCGACGGCCGCCGTGACACCGGCCCCGGCGATCACCAGCGCCGTGAACGCTCCGAGCGCCGACCACGATCGACGGACCTTGCCCACGCCTGCCTCCTCGCTCGGTCGAGCCCGGCGGGCCGGGGCCGACGACGGCCGCGGCGCTGCCGGACGCGGGGCCGACCACCACGCGCGGTCGGCGCACCGCGCCACCAACGGCGGCAACGCTACGTGACGTACACGTCACAGGGAAGCAGGCGCGTCCGCCGCGACCTCAGTAGCGGTAGGACTCGTCCTTGTACGGACCGTCGACGTCGATGCCGAGGTAGTCGGCCTGCGCGGTGTCGAGCACCGTCAGGTTCGCGCCGATCTTCTCCAGGTGCAGCCTCGCCACCTCCTCGTCGAGGTGCCTGGGCAGCACGTAGACCTCGTCGTCGTACTCGTCGTGGCGCTGCCACAGCTCGAGCTGCGCGAGCACCTGGTTGGTGAACGAGGTCGACATCACGAAGGAGCTGTGGCCCGTCGCGTTGCCGAGGTTCACCAGGCGGCCCTCGGCGAGCAGGATCACGGTGCGACCGTTCGGCAGGTGGACCAGGTCGACCTGTGGCTTGACGTTGGTCCACGGGTACTGCCGCAGCGCGGCCGTCTCGATCTCCGTGTCGAAGTGACCGATGTTGCACAGGATCGCGTGGTCCTTCATCCGCATGACCATGTCGTGCGTCACGACACCCATGTTGCCGGTCGCGGTGACCACGATGTCTGCCTGCGGGATGATCTCCTCCATGGTGACCACCCGGAAGCCCTCCATCGCCGCCTGGAGCGCGTTGATCGGGTCGATCTCGGTGACGTGGACCGTCGCGCCCATCCCGTCGAGCGCCTGGGCGCAGCCCTTGCCGACGTCGCCGTAACCGGCCACGACCGCGACCTTGCCCGCGATCATGACGTCTGTGCCGCGCTTGATGCCGTCGATCAGCGATTCCCGACACCCGTAGAGGTTGTCGAACTTCGACTTGGTCACCGAGTCGTTGACGTTGATGGCGGGGATGCGCAGCGTGCCCTGTTTCTGCCACGAGCGGAGCTGCTTGATGCCGGTCGTGGTCTCCTCGGAGACCCCGAGGACGTCCTCGAGCAGTTCCGGGTGCTCCTGGTGGATGAGGGCGGAGAGATCACCACCGTCGTCGAGCAGCAGGTTCGGCCCGGAGCCGTCGGGCCACCGCAGGGTCTGCTCGATGCACCAGACGTACTCCTCCTCGGTCTCACCCTTCCAGGCGAACACCGGCGTCCCGGCGGCGGCGACCGCCGCCGCGGCCTCGTCCTGCGTCGAGAAGATGTTGCACGACGACCACCGCACCGAGGCTCCGAGCTCCTGGAGCGTCTCGATCAGCACGGCGGTCTGCACGGTCATGTGCAGGCAGCCGGCGATGCGGGCACCCGCCAGGGGGCTCTGACCGGCGAAGCGCTCGCGCAGCGCCATGAGGCCGGGCATCTCGACCTCGGCCATCCCGATCTCCTTGCGGCCCCAGTCCGCGAGGTCGAGGTCGCGCACCTCGAAGTCCTCGTCGGGGTAGCGCCGCTCGATCGCGTCCGGCGGGGTGGTCATGGGCGCCGGGTGAGGGTCCGCCGCGACGGGTTCGGAGCGCTGGGGCGTCGGCTCGGTGCGGAGGGTGTCGGTCATGGTGGAGAGCCTTGTCGTCGAACCGGGCCGCCACCGTCGGTCCGGCTCCGGGGAGCGGCGCGTGACGGTCGGCGGTGGCATGGTGGTGCGGGAGGGACGGCCGGACTCGGCGACCTCGGGACCGATGAGTGTGCCCGACGCGCGGCATCGCTGGCCAGCGGCGGTGCGCGGTCGGGCCACCCCCGTCCCATGCGGGTACGGATCAGGGCGGCGCGGGGATCGTCAGGCGGGCGACGGGGCGACGGGTCGTCTGTAGGCGCACGTCGGCGTCGCGTGCCGCGTGCAGCCGTCGCAGGAAGCGTTCCCGGGGGACGTCGACGGCCCCCAGCCGGCCCAGGTGCTCGGTCGTGAGCTGCACGTCGAGGAACGCTCCACCCGCCTCACCCAGCCGGGTCGTCAGGTCGAGCAGGGCCACCTTGGAGGCGTCGTCGCGGCGATGGAACATCGACTCTCCCGTGAACACGGCGCCGACCTGCACGCCGTAGATGCCGCCGATCAGATCCTCGCCATCCCACACCTCGACGCTGTGCGCCCACCCGAGGCGGTGCAGGTGCGTGTAGGCGCGAGCCATCGACCCGGTGATCCAGGTTCCCGCCTCACCGCGCCCGCCGGCACACCCCGCGACCACGGACTCGAACGCGGCGTCGACCGATGTCTCCCAGCCGCAGGTGCGCAGGGTGCGCCGAAGGCTGCGCGAGACGTGGACGGCGTCGAGGTCGACGACCCCGCGTGGGTCGGGTGAGAACCAGGGCAACGGCACCCCGGGGTGCGGCCACGGGAAGATCCCCCGCTGGTACGCGTCGACCAGCGTCGGTGGCGCGAGGTCCGCGCCGACGCCGACCACGCCGTCCTCGTCGGCCTGTTCCGGATCCGGGAGCACCCATGCCGACGGCGGGAGCGGGCGGGGCGCCCGTGCGAGGTCGGGCCGTTCGTCGACGGCCCGGCGGGTCAACCGCCGGGTCGGCACTCCCGTGGTCGGTCGGTGCCGGTCCACGCGTCCCCCAAGCACGGCGCCGTCCGTCGCGGCACCACCGGGCGCTCGCACGCTACCCGTGGCCGCGCTCCGACGGCGGGGGTCGGGCTCCGGGGAAGCGCGCGCCGCTACGGTGCCGCCGTCCGAGCAGGAGGCTGCTGGTGCGTGTGCACCTCGTCGACGGCACCTACGAGCTCTTCCGTGCCCACTTCTCGAAGCAGCCGGGCCGCGAGGCGCCCGACGGCCGGGACGTGAAGGCGACGGTGGGGCTGGTGGGCAGCCTGCTGCGCCTCCTCCACGACGAGGACGAGGCGGTCAGCCACATCGCGGTCGCCTTCGACAACCCGATCGAGAGCTGGCGCAACCGACGCTTCCCGCCGTACAAGGACAGCAGCGGTGTCGATCCCGACCTCTTGGCGCAGTTCGACCCGGTCGAGGAGGCCGTCGCGGCGCTGGGTGTGGTCGTGTGGTCCATGCGGGAACACGAGGCCGACGACGCCCTAGGCACCGGCGCGGCTCGGTTCGCCGACCGCGCCGAGCAGGTGCGGATCCTCTCGCCCGACAAGGATCTGCGCCAGGCGGTCCGCGATGACCGGGTGGTGCAGGTCGACCGGCGCAAGGGCGAGGTCGTCGACGAAGCCGGCGTCCGCGAGCGGACCGGCGTCGGCCCGGCGTCCATCCCGGATCTGCTCGCGTTGACGGGCGACAGCGCCGACGGCATCCCCGGCCTGCCCGGTTTCGGCGCGAAGACCGCCTCGGCCCTGCTCGCACGCTACGAGCACATCGAGGCCATCCCCGACGAGCCGGGAGCGTGGGACGTGACCGTCCGGGGAGCCGAGCGGCTCGCCGGGACCCTGCGGTCCCGGCGCGAGGACGCCCTGCTCTACCGCGAACTCGCCACCCTGGTCACCGATGTCCCTCTCGACGAGCGACTGGATGATCTCGCCTGGCCGGGCGTGCCGCGCGACCCCTTCCTCGAGTGGTGCGAGCGGCTCGGGGTGACGGGCCTGCGTGACCGCCCGACCCGGTGGGCCACGTGAACCTGGCTGCGCTCGTCGACCTGCCAGCGCGCGCCCACGATCGGATCCGCGGCCCCGGGACGTGTCGGTGACCGAGGACGGCACCGCCGGTGAGATGCGTCGACACTCGAGCCTGGTGGCCGCGGGCATCGGGCTCTCCCGACTGTCCGGCCTGATCCGGGACGCGGCGCTGGCGTTCTTCCTCGGCGCCAACGTCGGGGCGGACGCGTTCCGCGCGGCCCTGCGCATCCCGAACTTCCTCCAGAACCTGCTCGGCGAGGGCGTGCTCTCGGCCTCCTTCATCCCGACCTACAGCCGGCTGCTCGACGAGGGTCGCGAGCCGGAGGCCGGCCGGGTCGCCGGGGCGGTGCTCGGCCTGCTGATCGCCCTGTCGGGTGTGCTCGTCCTCGCCGGGGTGCTGTTCGCTCGTCCCCTCACGGTCGCGCTGACCCCGGGGTTCGTCGGCGACCGGCTCGACCTCACCGTGGCCCTCGTGCGCGTCATGTTCCCCGGGATCGGCCTGCTGGTCGTCTCCGCCTGGTGTCTCGGCGTCCTCAACTCGCATCGCCGGTTCTTCCTCTCCTACGTCGCTCCAGTCCTCTGGAACGCCGGCATCCTGGCCGTCCTCATCGGGCTCGGGGCCACCGCGGTCCTCGACCCCGCGGTCGCTGCGGCGTGGGGCGTGGTCCTCGGCGGCGGCCTCCAGGTCCTCGTACAGGTGCGCACCGTCCGGGAGCTGCTGCGCGGCACGCTGCGCCTCTCGCTCGACACCCGCTCCCCCGGCGTCCGTCAGGTGCTGCGTGCCTTCGGACCGATCGTGCTCGGACGCGGCGTGGTCCAGATCGCCGCGCTGCTCGACCTGGTGGTCGCCTCGCTGCTCGCGGTGGGAGCCGTGGCGGTGCTCGGCTACGCGCAGACCCTGTACCTGCTCCCGATCGCGCTCTTCGGCATGAGCGTGGCGGCCGCGGAGCTGCCGACGTTGTCCCGGCTGGGCCCGGGCGCCGACGCACCGGCACTGCAACGACGGCTCGACGAGGGGTCGGCCCGAAGCGCGTTCTTCGTCACCGGGACCACGGTCGGGTTCGTGCTCCTCGGGCAGCCGATCGTCGCGTTGCTCTTCGGCCGTGGCGAGTTCGACGCGGCCACCACGACGCAGGTCGCGGCCGTCCTGGCCGTCTACAGCCTGGGGCTGGTCCCGGCGACGTCCAGCCGGCTGCTGCAGTCCCTGCTCTACGCCACCGACGACGCGAAGACCCCAGCGGCGGTCGCGGTGGCCCGGGTGGCCCTGGCGCTGGCGATCGGCGTTCCGCTGATGTTCAACCTCGACCAGCTCGTCGTCGACCCGACCGCCCCGGGCAACGTGCGGGCGGTCACCGATGCCGTGTCCTTCACGCTGACACCCGTGGACGCGGAGCTGCGCGAGGCGGCTGACAACCAGCTCCGCCTCGGGGCCGTCGGGTTGGCCATCGGTGCCGCCGCCGGCGCGTGGCTGGAGTACCTGTTGCTGCGGCGAGCTGTGGGTCGGCTCGCCCTCTCGCCCCGGCTGGGTGGAGGGACGATGCTCCGCCTGCTGGGGGCGGCCGCCGTCGCCGCCGTCGCGATCGTCCCCGTGTCGCTGCTGGTCGCCGACCTCAACGTGGTGGTCAGGCTCGCGGTCCCGGGCCTGGCCGGCGGCCTCGCCTACGTGGGGGTCTGCTGGTCGGCCCGGGTACCCGAGGCGCGGGGGCTCGTCGACGGGGTGCTGCGACGGGGCTGAGCCTGCACCACGCCCTGCGTGCTGAGCTCTCACGACGCCCTGCGTGCTGAGCTCTCACGACGCCCTGCGTGCTGAGCTCTCACGACGCCCTACGGACTCAGCTCTCACACCGCCCCGGTGAAGCGGTCGAAGGCGCGGGTGACGGCGGCGACGCCGTCGGCGGCCGGCTCTTCGACCACGACGACGCGCAGGACGCAGTGGTCGAGGCCGGCCGCGGCGAAGCGGTCGAGCATCCCGCTCGGGTCGTCCGCGGGGGTCCCGGCCCAGCCCAAACTCCCGAGCGTGGGCTCTCCGAGCGCCTCCGCGACGGCCAGTGCGTCGGCACCGCGGTCCTTCGCCTCGCTGGCGGCCCGCAGCGCCGCCCCGAACCCCTGCCGTTCGAGGTGGGAGGCGTAGGCGGGGAGCTTGCCGTACTGCACGATCTGCTCGGCCAACGCGCCCGTCGCGGCATCCCGGTCCTCGGCGACGGCGACCCGCACGTAGGCGGCGACCTCGACCTGCTCCGGGTCGCGCTCGGCGGCCCGGGCGGCATCGCGGACACGCCGACCGGCCTCCGCCACCTCGTCAGGGCCGGCCCAGTTCAGCAGGGTCCCGTGCGCGCGGGAACCCGCGAGTTCGAGCATCCTCGGGCCCATCGCGGCGAGGTAGCGCCGGGTCGGCGGCGGGCGGTCGGCGATCGCGAGCCGGAAGCGGCGGCTCGAGAGGACCTCGCCGCGCACGTCGGAGCGCTCACCCGCCTCGATCTGGGCCAGGATGGTCAGCAGCTCGCTGGCGGCGGTCAGGGGCTTGCGGACCTCCGCCCCGTGCCAGGGGCCCATGGTGGCGCCGTGACTGACGCCGAGGCCGAGCAGGAACCGGCCACCGGACGCCTCCTGGAGCGTGGCCGAGGCCATCGCGAGCTGGGCCGGCGAGCGGGTCCAGATCGGGACCACACCGACACCGACGTCGAGGTCGGTGGTCTCCGCGGCCCACGCCTGGCACAGCAGCAGGGCGTCGCGGCCGCTGGCCTCGTTGGTCCACAGCGACCGGAAGCCGGCCGCCTCCACGTGCGTCGCGATGCGCTGCTGCACCGGGATCGGCAGGTCCTCGCTCACACCGATGCCGAGCTTCATCCCGTCCCTCCCGGGTCGTCATCGGTGCGCCCGTCCGGCGGCCCGCCCCGGCGTGGCCCCTCGCCGCGGTCCGGCTCGTCGCCGCTCGCCGGGGCGTCGAGCTCCTCCAGGTCGTGTACGCGTACCGCCGGGGGGTCGATGAGGGCGAGCAGCTGTTCCTGCCACCAGCCGAGGTGGTCCATCACCGCCATCGGGTAGGCCGCGGGGTGGTCCTCGTCGACCTCGGCCCGGTCGACCGCCTCGACGTCGATGCGCGCTCCGATGGCCAGCCGCAGGTCGTTGAGCACGCCGAGGAACAGCAGCGGCTCGTCCTCGACCAGATCGATCCGGACGCCGCCGCGGTGGGGCTCGCCCCGGTCGAGGAGCGCCACGAGCTGGTCGAGCTGTTCCAACCGGTCGGCCAGCAGGTCCGCCTGGAACAGCTGCCGCAGCTCGGACTCGACCTCCGGGTCCCCGAGCACCGGCGGCGGGAAGAGCCGCTGGACCACCGGGTCGTCCGGGTCACCGCGTTCCAGCGCAGCGGCCAGCTCGTCCCGCGTCACCCGCAGCAGCTCGACCTCCACCGGGCGGAAGGTCGCCCGTACCGAGTCCCCGTGCGCCCGGAAGGTCCGGGTCACGAGGAACGCTGCATCGTGGCGTGGAGCCCGTAGCCGTGCAGCTGGGCCACGTAGAGCTCGGCCTGCTCGCGGGGCTCGGAGGCCACCAGGGCCTTGCCCTGCCGATGGACCTCGAGCATCAGCTTGCGCGCGACCTCCTCCGGGTAGGAGAAGACGCGTCGGAAGACGAACACGACGTACGACATCAGGTTCACCGGGTCGTCCCACACGATCACGTCCCACGGCAGGTCGGGACGGACGTCGACGTCCGTTCGTGGCTCACGGACCGGCGTGACGCTCGGTCCAGTCAGCTGCCCCACGGGCGGACCACCTCCCACGGCACTCGGTACCACCCTACCGGGCGTCGTGCCCCGGCAGGCAGCCGATCCACGGCCCCCGCCGGCCGCGGGCGGGACGCCTCAGCGGCGGCGACGCCGCGCCATCCGGCGCTGCCGCTCGCGCTCCTCCAGCTCGTCCCAGGACGGGGGCTCCACCATGGTGCGCCCGACCGGGTTGTCCGCGGGCGCCTGCTTGGTCACCGAGATCCCGGTCGCCGCCTTGCGGCCGTTCTCGGTGTCCGCCACCTCGTACTCCACCTCATCGCCCGAGCGCAACGGCTCACCGCTGACCTCGGTACCGGCGATGTAGAGCTCCTCGCCGGACTCGCTGACCAGGAAGCCGAAGTTGCGGTCGGGGTGGAAGACCTTGACGTGTCCACTGGGCATAGGGCGGTGACCTCGATGTGCGTTGCTGGCCGCGACGAGGGCGGCCCTGACGAGCGGCTGTTCCGAGCGGCGGGGTTCGCTCCGCCCGCGCCGAGCGACGTGCTCGGAGGGCGGCCCCGGAGCCCCGACGGACCGATGACGCCGATGGCACGACGGTCGACGAGGAGGGCTCGAGCGGCGGCAGGCGCCGACGACCGCGCCGCGGCGGGAACGCGCAGGGTAGCGCCTCGCCCGGAGCTCGGTGGCGCCGGGCGAAAGGGGTCGCGATCGTCGGGCGTTCAGCCCTGCGCCGCGGCCCAGGCGCGAGCCGCGTCCTCGACCTCCTCGAAGTCGCCCGCGGCCAGGGCCTCGATCGGCGATCGGCGCTCCAGCCGTCGCTGCGGCGTGGTGAACCACCGCCCCGCCGATGCGTCGTCCACCCACCCCTGCAGGACCCGGAGCACGTCTCACCGCGGCTCTTCCTCTGGACGCTCGCGTTCTTCGGGGGGGTCCTGGCGGTCGTCGGCATTCCCTCC
>SKTG01000385.1 GCA_007118045.1 Nitriliruptoraceae bacterium | reverse complement strand
TGACCGAGGACGAGCTCGAGATCGAGTTGTTGCACTTCTTCTTCGCCGGACACGGAGGTCTCACCGCCGCGCTCGCGTGGCTGCTCGTGGTGCTGGGTGAGCACCCGGAGCTTGCACAGCAGCTACGAGCGGAGGCGGACGAGGTCCTCGGCGACGGCCCGCCGACGGTGGCCGAGATCCGTCAGCTGTCGACGGCCCGCCGGGTGTCGCGCGAGGTGCTGCCCGCGTACCCGATCGTTCCCTTCTCGCAGTTCGGGGTGGCCGAACGGGACCTGGAGTTCGGCGGCTACCGCATCGAGGCAGGCTGGAAGGGCGCGGGTGCGATCTGGCCCACCCTCCAGGACGCCAGCATCTTCGAGGACCCGGCCCCCTTCCAGCACGACCGGCTCGACGACGACACGCTCCGGTCGCTCCCCGACAACGCCTTCGTGCCACAGGGTGGCGGCCCGCCCGAGGGGCACCGCTGCGGTGGCGAATCGCTGACCCAGCTGCTGATGCCGGCGTTCCTCGGGTGGTTCACCAAGCACTACGACTGGCACTACCCCTCGCAGGACTCGTCGCCGACCGGCAAGGGGTTGGCGCCGCTTCCCCACAGCCGCGTCAGGGGAACCGTGACGACGCGGCAGCGGCGGCACTGAACCGGCCTCCCGCGCCCATCGGCCGTGTCGACGTGCGCTCACCTCGACGCGGACCGGAGCGACGTCTGGAACCCGACGAACCCGTCGCCCGTCCTACGGTGCGCCAGTCGCTTCAAGGTCCAGGAGCGAGCATGTGTGACGACACGATGGAGCTTCACGGGTCGACCGACCACGGGCCGTCGGCGAACGGCCGTCCTCGACCGCGTTCCGGCTCGGATCTCACTCCCCCGACATCGCCCAGCCGGCGTGGGGTCCCTCCGGGTAGCCCCGGCCGCCGCAGCGTGGTCGTCCTCACTGCCGCTGCCGCGTACCTGCTCACCGCCTGCGGCAGCGGCGAGCCGCCGGCCTCGGAGGCGCCCGAGGACCCGGAGCCACACGAGACGTCCACGGGGAACGAGCAACCGGAGGACTCGCCCAGCGAGTACCCCGACGATGAGACCGAGCAGCACGGCGAGGATCGGGGGCCTGACGTGGACGACGAGGACGAGGCTCACTCCGCGGACGATTCCCAGGGCCAGCAGGAACCCGACAACGGTCCGGAAACCCCAGCCGACCCGGTCATCACCCAGGACGACGACGGCGGCACCGTCACCTTGCGGCAGGGTGAGCGAGCCGCGCTCCAGCTCGACAGCGCTTGGCTCTGGGAAGAACCGCGACAGCAGGGCGCGACGCTGCAGCTGACACCCGTCTCCCACCTCGTCGATCCCGGGTATCAGGAGTGGGAGGTGGAGACGATGACCCCGGGGGGCACGACCCTGCGGATCGACGGTGCCCCGAACTGCGACGAGCCCGCCGCCTGTCCCGCGCGCACGCTCGAGATCCGCATCGAGGTGGAGGCGACGTAGGCGGCGCGACGCGAGGGGCGCCCAGAGCTTCCGGACGCCCCTCGTCGACCCAGCGGCGGGGCAACGGCCGCCTTCGCGACCGCTCCCCCGCCCCCGTGCGCGATCAGTCCTCGAACGCGAAGTAGGCGCGGTGTTGCACGCCGTCCTCACGGGTCAGGACCATCTCGCGACAGGTACCGGCCCAGTCCTCATCGGTCTGCCACCGGTAGTTGTAGACCCCCTGTGGGTTCCAAGAGACCCCCGAGTTGCCCGGCGATCGCGCATCGATCGGACGAGCACGCGGGGTCACGTGCTCACCTTCGCTGCCGACCTCGAGTGTCTCGCATGAGACCTGGCGCGAGAACGGCGAGTTCGACGCCAGCGGGTCGGAGCCGAGGTTGCTGCCGGCATCGAAACGCAGCGGCACCGTGTCACCCGCGTCCACCGTGTTGAGCTCCTGGTCGGTGTCGACCGGACGTTCGAAGCTCTCGTGGCAGTCAGGATGGGTGTCGAACGCCTCGGTCGCCGCAGCGCGCGAGTTGTTGGTCGACTCGGCGCTGTAGCCGAGTCCACGGCGAGAGAACGAGCTCCAGATCGTGCAGAAGTCCTCACCACCGGTCAACGCCGTCTCCGCGGCGATGATCGCGTCCCGCCCGGTGATGAAGTTCGGGTGACAGCCCTGGAACTTCAGCCCGTCCATGACCAGCTGCTGCGAGAGGTTATTGCCGCCGCTCTCCCAGCCGGCGTACACGTCCTCCTCGAAGCCGTGCTTGTCGATCAGGTCCCAGGTCATGTCCCACAGCACCGCGGCCCAGCCGTGCCCGACACCGTGCGGTGCGGCCAACGTGCCGCCGCCGAGCCAGGCGCCGGCACCGACGCTCTCGTAGGTGAACGGCTGCAGGAACATGTCCCTCGAGTAGGACGCCGGACGGATCCCCGCGCCCTGTCGAGGCGGCTCGTCCTGCCACAGCGCGTAGGTACCCATGCCGCGCGGACCGTCGGGGTCATCGAGCTCCGGATCGATCAGCGTCACGATCCCGTGGTAGTCGCTCCAACCCTCGCCCATGCGCTGGTCACCACCGAGGCAGTTGACCCCCGGACCACCGGTCAAGCGGAAGGACACGCCGTGGCTGTACTCGTGCAGGATGATGCCGGCCTCGAGGTCGCCGTCACGCTCCGGGTCCGGCCCGATGTTCCACAGGTACATCTGCATGCGGGGTGCGCTGCCATCGGCAGCCGGGGTGGCGAAGTTGGCGTTGTTCATCCCGCCGCCGTCCTGCGCTTCGCAGTCGACCGGGTCACCGCCGACACCACCTCGACCGAAGTTGTTCTCCTGGAAGTTGCCCGACGCTTCATCGAAGCCGTAGTGCCAGAACACGTCGTGAGCAACGTTGCACCAGTAGAACAGGTTCGTCGTTGCCGCCTCCCAGTAGTCGTGCGGGTGGTCGTCGAGATCCAACGGGAAGTCGAACGTCAGGTCCTCGCCGCCGTCGGGCTGCGAGGGGAACTCCTGCACCTCGACCGAACCGCTGGC
>SKTG01000360.1 GCA_007118045.1 Nitriliruptoraceae bacterium | reverse complement strand
TGGAGAACAACGCCTGCAGGATCGGGGTCGGGGTGTGACGGCTCGTGATGTCCTCGAGGAACGACCTATCGATCTTGAGGATGTCGAACGGGATCTCGCGGAGCCGTGAGAGCGACGAGTATCCCGTCCCGAAGTCGTCGATGGCGACGTGGACCCCGCGTCGTCGCAGCTCGAAGAGGCGGGCCAGCGCGCCGGGCTTGTCGGTAGCCAACGCGGTCTCGGTCACCTCCAGCACGAGCCGGTCCGCCTCGAGCCCACGACGCGCGAGGACGGCCTCGACGGTCTCCAGCAACCGGGGGTCGTCGAGCTGGACCCCCGAGAGGTTGACCGACATGCGCAACCGCTCCAGCTGGGGGTGCGCCTGCTGCCAGGCGCTGAGCTGTCGACATGCGCGCTCCAGCACGAGCTCGCCGAGCGGCGCCATGAGGCCGCTGCGTTCGGCGATCGGCACGAAGGTGGCCGGTGAGACCGGACCGTGACCCGGACGGTCCCAGCGTGCGAGCGCCTCGACACCGCTGATCTCCCCGGACACCAGCGACACGATCGGCTGGTAGACGAGGTGGATGTCCCCCTGCTCGATCGCCCGGCGTAGGTCCGCCTCCATGGCGAGGCGCTGCAGCGCCCGTTCGTGCTCACGGGGGTCGAACACCTGCCAGCGTGCCGCGGCACGACGCTTGGTCACCTTGAGCGCGACGCTGGCCGCGCACAGCAGGTCCTCACCGGAGCTCGGCTCCTCGAGATCGGCGCTGGACGCGAGGCCCACTCTGCCCGTGACCGGCAGGCCGTCCACGGCGCACGGCCGAGGGTGGCGCAGACGGGCGGACAGCCGCTCCCCGAGCGACGTCAGCGAGCCGGCTTCCCTCGGCAACCGGAACAGCAGCGCGAACTCGTCGGCCGCGAGGCGGGCGAGCGACACGGCATCGTGGACCTCGCGGAGCCGCTCGGCCACCTGCTCCAACAACCGGTCGGCTCGAGCGAAACCGACCAGCTCGTTGACGGCCCGGAAGCCGTCGAGGTCCACGAGGGCCACCACGACGACCTCGTCGTCGCCCGCCCGTGCCAAGGTCTCCGCGACCCGCCGTTGGAAGGCTCCTCGATCGGCCAGACCGGTCAACTCGTCCCGCTCCAGCCGGTCGCTGGGACCACGTCCGAGGTCGCGTCGCCTGCTCACGTCCTGCCCCGTGCCCCACATCCGGGTGACCCGACCGCGCGCGTCCAGGGCGGTCCGGCCATGGAGCTCGATGTCGCGCCGCTGCCCCCCGTCGGTGACGACCCGGTGCACCGCGTGCCAGGGTCCGCCAACGGCGCACGCCGCCATCACCTCGGCGATCAGTGGTTCGCGGTCGTCGGGTTCCACCCGGACGAGGTAGCCCTCGAACGAATGCTCGAAGGCCCGCGGCTGGACGTCGAGGTTGCGGTGCATCTGCTCCGAGAGCCACAGCCGGTCGGTGTCGGCACGCCACTCCCAGCTACCGAGGGCCGCCAGCCGATGTAGCTGCTCGGTGCGCTCGCGATCCCGACCGCGTTCGTGCGCGAGCCCGAGCAACGCACCCGCGACGCTCAGGATCGTGCACCGGGCCATCGAGGGAGCTTCGGGCACGCCGATCAACTGCAGCTCCGCGACGGGCTCACCGAACGTCGTGGCCACCGGGAGCACGATGGCGTCGCCACCGTCGGCGTCCACGACGTGAGGTCCAGCATCGAAACCGTCCGGACGGACGGACCCCGGGGACCACCCGGACCCGCCCCTCGACGCGCGGCCGCACGAGCCCACGACGCGCCATGCCTCGCCTGGCTCGACCCGCCAAGCCAGGCCGGCATCGGCGGCGAGGACGGCCGCGAGCAGTTCGAGTACGCCGAGCAGCGCCGCGTCCACATCCTCGGCCTGCTCCACGACGCGGCGCGCCTGGGTGGTCAGCGCGTTGCCGTCCAGCTCCGTGCGCCCCATGGACCCCGCCTCGAACCAGTGCCCGCACGCCCCGCGGCTCGTGACCGTGAACACCCGGGACATCCACTACTGCCCGCTTCCAGCTAGCCACGGAGAGTAACCCACCCTGTGCTCGGTGTCAGCGGCGGGGCCCGCGCCTGCGGACGGCGCTCGTGCGGTCCTCTACGGTTCCGCCATGCAGCTCGCGACTGATGAAGCGCGCCGGCGCTTCGCCTCGAGCGACCGTGCGGTGCTGGCCTCCGTGCGGCCGGACGGCGCACCGCACCTGATCCCGATCGTGTTCGCGCTCGTCGACGACGTCGTCCACACCGCCGTGGATCACAAGCCGAAGGAGTCACGTCGGCTGCAGCGCGTGACCAACCTCGAACACGAGCCCCGCTGCTCGCTCCTCGTCGACCACTACTCCGCGGACTGGTCCCGGCTGTGGTGGGTCCGCGCGGACGGTCGTGCGACGGTCCTGGAGGCAGCCGAGGTCGACGCGGGGGCGCGGGCCGCGCTGGTCGAGCGCCATCCCGCCTACGCGGACCGACCACCGGCGGGCCCCTGGGTGCGCATCGACGTCACGCGGTGGCGGGGCTGGGCCGCCAGCTGACGCGCACGCCAGCGGAGCGGACGGGTCAGGCGAGTGCCTCGGCGAGGAGGTCGACCTGCTCCGGGTCGGCCACGGTCGGGTCCAGGATCAGGTCGTCGAAGCCGACCTGCGCGAACGCGTCCACCGTCCCGGCCACGGACCCGGTGTCCCGGAGGATGCTGTCGGCGATCATGGTGGCCGTCTCCTCCCCCATACGCCCGTAGTAGTCGAGGACGTAGCCTCGCGAGGCCTCCTCGACGTCCCCGAGGCCGAAGTACACCAGCGCCACCAGACGGGGCGACCCCGAGCGACCGGCGTCGTCCCAGGCGGACCGGACGCGGTCCGCGAGCTCGCCGGCGACGTCCGGGGGCAGACCGCCCGCGGTCCAGCCGATCCCGAACTCCGCGACCCGGCGGGGCGTCCTCCGCTGCCTCTCGCCGCACCTCGGTGCACGCGCAACCGTAACCACGCGCGGTACCGG
>SKTG01000274.1 GCA_007118045.1 Nitriliruptoraceae bacterium | reverse complement strand
GGCTGGACCCTGCACATCGACGGCACCACCGTCACCTTCCACCCCACCCACCGGACCGACCAGACCGACCCGACCGGACGGACCGACCGGACCGACCGGCCCGGACGGCCACCCGACGGCGCCGGCGGCCACGATCCACCCGGCGACCGCGCACGAACCGGGCCCCGCGACCGGCCACCCGGTGGTACCGCTGGTCGCGACCGACGACGAGGCGGACCGGGCCGCCAACCCAGTGGTCCCGATGGATCTGACGATCGCGGCCGACCCGGCGACCCGAACCGCGCACCACCGTGACCCAGCAGCACTCCTGCCAGCCACTCTGCTGAGGGAGGGTGAGCGATGCTCGAACGCGATGGTGCTCCGGGAACTGCACGAAGCGGCGCCCCGTCACTGGTGCCGGGATGTGCCGGTCACGACTACGAGTTGACACGATCAACGCCGGCACGCCGCTCTCCGGCGTCGAGGGCCATGACGCCGCACCTGCGAGCGGGCACCCTCGAAGGGACGACGCGGACGACGAGGACGATGATGGACGGCGCACCACGAACCTCGACGGCGGAGCACTGGGACCTTGTGTACGCCACGAAGGAGATCACTGAGGTCGGCTGGTTCCAGGCCGACCCCGCGGTCTCCATGCGACTGCTCTCTGAGCTGGTTCCGTCCACCTCGTCGGTCATCGACGTCGGTGCCGGCGCCTCCGGACTCGTCGACGTGCTCCTCGACGCGGGGTTCCTCGATGTCACGGTTCTCGACGTCTCCGACGAGGCGCTGGCGGTCGTGCGTGATCGCCTCGCCGAACGTGCCGCAGCGGTCTCCTTCGTCGAGGCCGACGTGCGGAGCTGGGCTCCACCCCGGCAGTGGCACGTCTGGCACGACAGGGCGGTCTTCCACTTCCTGGTCGATCCGCATGACCAGGCGCGTTACGTGACGACGGCTGGTCGTGCGATCGCCTCCGGCGGCGTTGCGGTGATCGGATGCTTCGCGCCCGACGGCCCGGAGCAGTGCTCGGGCCTGCCGACGGCGCGTTACGACGCCGAGGCGCTGGCCGAGAGGTTCGGCGATGCGTTCCGGCTCGAACGCTCCCTGCGCGAGGTCCACACGACCCCCGAGGGCACGGAGCAGGCTTTCACGTGGGCGGTTCTGCGACGCCGATGAACGCTGGGGCGTACGAGGACACGTGGCCAGCCGGCTTCACTTGGCGCTCCTCCATGCAGACGTCCGCTTCCCGGTAGGGCGCCGGTCCGTCCTGCTCGTCGCGGAGGCAGGTAGCACGCACGGACTCCGCAGAGCCGCGCCTGGTGAGGTCAGCGGCGCCTCAGCCGGGTCACGACCTTCGGGACGAACCGGTAGGGGACGGCAGCGGCGGCGGTCTGGTCAACGGTTCCGGCGAGGTAGAGGTCGTCCTCGGGGCTCCAGAACAGCCAGGAGCCGCTCGCGCCGGTGTGTCCGATCAGGGTGAGCGTGCGGCGTCCGGCGTTCAGTGGGCGCGGTAGTCGGAAGCGCTTGATTCCCAGCCCGTACTCGATGGGCCAGCTCGGGGCCATGATCGCCGTGCGATCGCGAGGGAGCCCGAAGCGGTTCCACCGAGCCTGCATGTGACCGAAGGTGGACCCGAAACGGAACGGCTCGCCGGCCACCAAGGCCCGGAGGAACCGGATCGCCGCCGCAGCCGTGCCGACGAGCCCACCCTCGGGGCCCATGCAGGCCATCGCGCGGGGAACGTCGAGGACGTCGTCCCCCGACCACATGACGGCGGTGCGCGTATCGCCGGCCCGAGCGGAGTCGTTCCGAGGGGTGCCGTTCCGAGCGGCTCCGTTCCGAGGGTGGTCGGTCCGTGGGTGGTCGGTCCGGGAGGGGCGGTCGTTCCGGGGGTGGTCGCTTCGGGGGTGGCCGGCGAACCAGCAGTCGCCGAGCCCGAGCGGCTGCAGAAGCTGCGTCTCAACGGCCTGCTCGAACGTGCTGCCGGTGACCGTCGCCACGATCGCGCCGAGCAGCTGGAAGTTGGTGTCCGAGTAGCGGGCACGCTGTCGACGTGCCGTGGGGTCCTGCGGCGGGAAGTAGGGGGTCAACCGCCGCACCCGGGAGATCACGTCGTCCGGGGTGTAGGTGAGGTCGCCACGCACGATGCGGTCCGCGATGCTGAGCTCGCCGCTCGGCGCTTCCAGGAAGTAGTCGGGCAGGCCCGAGGTGTGCGACAACAGGTGGCGTACCGTGATCGCGCCGCTGCGATCGACGCCGTCCAGTCGATGGATCCCGTCGGTCAGCGCCCCGGGCAGGTACGCGGTGAGTGGCGCACCGAGCTCGAGGCGGCTCTGTTCCCACAGCTGCATCACGACCGTGGCGGTGTAGAGCTTCGTGACGCTGGCGTAGTGGAACGGCGTGTCGGGCCGCATCGGTTCGCCCTCGGCTCGCGCCGTCCCGGCAGCGACGGCCTCGTTCAGCGCCCCGTCCCCGCTCGCTATCGCGAGTACGGCATGCCGGATGCCTCGCCGGCCGACGATCCGATCGAGGTCTCGCTCGAGTGCGGCACGCTCGGCCACGCTCACCCGGCTCCACCGGCCCCAGCACACCACCGGGACGGATGCAGCAGATCGATGACCGTCTCGACGGCGCGGGCCACCTCACGGCTGGCGGTGGGTGACAGCTCCAGGCCGAGCCCGAGGTCGGTGACGGGGACGTGCACCACCATGACCCGGTCGGGTGCGTGGCCGAGCCGCGCGGCCAGCGCGAGCAGCGCTGGCGGATCCACGTGGTGGCTGCCGGCCGGACCGGCCACGTCGTCGACGATCTCGCGGACCGTGAGCTCGGTCACGTCCACCGAGGCGTCCACGAAGACGACGAGCCGACGGTCGTCGATGTCGAGTGCCAGCTCCGGCGTGAGCTGGTGCACCGAGCGGACCTCGACGTCCTCCATGCGCCGGGCCGCGATCGCATCAGCCACCCGACGACCAGCGGCGTCGTCCCGCCGCAGCTCGCTCCCCACCCCGACGACCAGCCGTCC
>SKTG01000189.1 GCA_007118045.1 Nitriliruptoraceae bacterium | reverse complement strand
GACGCACCACGGTAACGGAGAGCACCCTTCGCGCGACGTGCGACGTGCGACGTCAGGGGAACGACCAACCACGTCGCCGCGACCCGCCCGTGGCTGTCTGGGACGGGAGCCCACTACCTGGCCACGACTCTGGTTAGCCTCGTCATCGGCGCGGGCGGGAGGCAGTTGCGGGACCCGTCCGTGCGAGGAGGCGTCACCATGCCAGGCGACGGACCGGCCCACGGGCAGCTGGGCCGGGGCGCTGTCATCGCGGCAGTCGCCGCCGTGACCGCGCCGCTGCTCCTCCTGACGGTGTTGCGTCTGTGGCCGGCTCTGGACCTGCGATGGGACAACCAGCCGGCGCACTTCTGGATCGTGCTCGCGGCGTCCGCCGTCGCCACGGCGCTCGGCTACACGGTGACGGTGGCGGCCCGGCGGCGACGGGATGCCCGCCTCATGGTCATCTCGCTCGCTTTCATCTCCGGAGCGGGCTTCCTCGGCCTCCATGCGCTGGCCACGCCGGGGGTGCTGATGGGGCCGAACGCCGGCTTCGAGCTGGCCACACCGGTCGGGCTCGTCGTCGGCAGCGTGTTCGTCGCGTTCTCCGCCGTCGAGTTCCGTCCGGAGACCGCCCAGCGCATCATGGCACGTTCGACGGTGCTGCTCCGAGCCCTGGTGACCGCCATCGTGGCCTGGGGCGTGGTCTCGGTCGCGGAGCTCCCGCCCCTGGACGAACCGCTGACCGACGACTCGTTGCTGGGTTGGCAGCTGGGTCTCTCGGGGATCGGGGTCCTGGGCTACGGGGCGGGCTCGATCGGTTACCTGCGGCTGTACCGGCGGCGTCCGACCCGCTTCGTGTTCAGCGTCGCGGTGGCGTTCGCCCTGCTCGCGGTGACGATGATCGTCATCGCCTTCGCGGCCAGCTGGCGCATCTCCTGGTGGGAGTGGCACGTGCTCATGCTCGTGGCCTTCGGGTTGATCGGTGTGGTGGCCAGGCAACAGTGGCACGAGGAGCGCTTCAGCGACCTCTACCTGGAGCAGACCCTGGCCGGAACGACCGAGGCCAGCATCCTGTTCGCCGACCTGCAGGGCTTCACGTCCTACTCGGAAGCCGCGCGACCCGAACAGGTCCAGGGGATGCTCCGGACCTACTTCTCGCGGTTGGTTCCGCTGATGGGCGAGCTCGGCGGCGAGGTCCACCAGTTGATCGGTGATGCCATGATGGTGGTGTTCAACAAGCAGGGTGACCAGCCCGACCATGCCATGCTGGCCGCCCGTGCCGCGCTGGCCTTCCAGGAGGAGGCAGCCGCGCTCGCGGATGCGAACCCCGAGTGGCCGAGGTTCCGCGTGGGGGTCAACAGTGGCGAGGTGGTCGCGGGGGTGGTCGGCGACCACGGACACCGCAAGCACGACGTGATCGGCGACACGGTCAACCTGGCTGCCCGGCTGGAAGCGTCGGCTCCCGTCGGTGAGGTGGTCATCGGCGAAGGGACCCGCAGCCAGCTGCCCGACGACGCGCACGTCGAGGAGCTCCACGGCTTGGCGGTCAAGGGCAAGACCGAACCCGTCACCGCCTTCCTGCTCCGCGACCTGCCGTAGCGTTGCGAGCATGAGCGACGACATGACGGAGAAGCTGACGGCGACCCCGGTGTTCGCCGACCTGAGCGCGGAGTCCGCTCGAACACTCGCCGAGCACACGCACGAACGCACCTTACGGGCCGGCGAGATCCTGCTCGAGCAGGGAGAGGCGTCGGATCACCTCTACCTGGTCCTCGATGGGCGCTTGCGTGCCGTCCTCGACCGTGGCACCGACACCGCACGCGATCTCGCGACGTTGGAAGCGGGGGCGCTGGTCGGAGAGATCGCTGTCCTCGCAGGGGGCCGGCGCGAGGCGACGGTCGTAGCGGACACACCCACGAGCGTGCTCGAGATCACCGGCCGAGGCTTCGAACGGCTCCTCGTCAACGAACCCACCATCGCCGGCCGGCTCGCGGAACTGGCGACGGAACGGCTCCACGAGTCGCAGCTCGCACGACAGGTCGTCCAGCTCTTCCCCGGCGTCGGAGCTGACGTCCACGATCGGTTGACGTCCGACGCCGAGTGGGTCCACCTCCACGCCGGTGAGCGCCTCGTGGAGCGCGGCGATCCGGCCGATGCGGCCTACCTCATCGTCTCGGGCCGCCTGCGGGTGCTCCCGGGCGACCGGGGTGAACGCCCGCTCGCCGAGGTCGGACCCGGGGAACTCGTCGGCGAGACGACGCTGATCGACGGGGGGACGCGAACGGCGACCCTCGTGGCCATCCGTGACACCCGTGCGGTCCGCTTCCGGCGTGACCGCTTCCTGGAGACGCTCAGAGGGCACCCCGACGCGCTGCTGCGGATCGTGCGGATCGCCCTGCGCCGAGCCGGCAGTGCGCACCGGGGGCGAGGCGGTGAGCGTCGGTCGGTCGCGATGGCCGCGGTACACCCCTCCCTCGATCTCGTGGGCCTTGCGGGCGCTCTCGCGACCGCGCTTCGCGCGATGGGTCCGACCCGCCTGTTGGCATCGCACGATGCCGACGCGATGTTCTCCTCACCCGACCCGCTGCGGGCCGGCACCGACGCGCCGAACGTGGCCCGTGTGACGTGGTGGCTGCAGGAGGAGGAACAGCGGTACGACACGTTGCTGCTCCTGCTCGACGCGGAGCCCAGCGCGTGGAACGAGATCGTGTTGCGCCACGCCGATCACCTCATGATGGTCGCCGACGCGCGCGCCGGGCCGACCCCGAGCACGGTCGAGCACCGCAAGCTCGAGGTGCTGGACACGCGCTCGAGATCCGATGACGGATGCGCCCGGCCGCGCACGAGCCTGGTACTCGTCCACCCGAAGGCCGCGCCGATGACCGAGGGGCCGCGCGGGACGGCCCGGTGGCTGGCAGCTCGGACGGTCGACGCCTGGTACCACGTCCGCCAAGACCATCCTGGCGACGTCGAGCGACTCGCCCGGCTCATCGCGGAACGGCCCATCGGACTCGTTCTGGGCG
>SKTG01000103.1 GCA_007118045.1 Nitriliruptoraceae bacterium | reverse complement strand
CGTCGGATGGTGGTGACCGCAGCGGTGGAGCCGTTCCGTTCGGCCGAACGTGCCCCTGTCCCAACGGTCGCGACCCATCCCTCGATCGACCGTCCGGCGACCTCGATCGCGCTGCCGGTTCGGATGGACGGCGACGGACGCGCCAGCCAACCCCGGCGAGGTCAGACGGCGCGACGCTCGACGGTGTCCGGGTTCGGATCCTCACTGGATCGAAGCGGGCGCCACCGCGCTGGGTCGGTCGGTACCTCCCGTCGGTCATCCGTCGTCGGCGAGACCCTCCCGTACGGCCCAGGCACCGAGCTGAGTGCGACGTTGGAACCCCGTCTTCGACAGGGCGTTGGAGACGTGGGTGGAGACGGTCTTGGTCGTCACGAAGAGCCGATCGGCGATCTGACCGTTGGTGTAGCCCCGGGCGACGAGACGAACGACCTCGAGCTCCACGGGGCGGAAGGTGGCCACCAGCAGCAGGGGATCCTGTCCGCGAGCCAGTCGTCCGAGGATCTCCATTCTGCCTCCGTCCGCCCAGTGCAGGTCCTCGAAGATGACCAGTGCCGGGTGGTCATCCACGAGGGATCCGACGAGCGCCGCCCCCGCCCGGGCCAGCTCCTCCTGACCATGGGTGTGGCCATCGTCGGGATGGTCCTCCAGACGCACGAGGAGCTCGAGCAGGTGCCCGAGCGGGTGGTGCCAACGCGGAACCGTCGCGAGCACGGACTCAGCGTCGATGGGAGATCGTTCGACGAGGTCGCGGACGAGGCCGAAGGTGCGCTGGGCTTCGCTCTCACGTGCCTGCCCGGTCAGCACAGGCGGCGAACCGTCGAGTGCCGTACCCAACTCCTGCAGGAGGCGCGTCTTGCCGATCCCCGCCTCGCCGGCCACCACGACACACACCGGGCCGTCCGTGCCGACCGAGGCCGCGAGGTGCTGCAGCTCGATCAGTGGGGCCTGACGGCCGACCATCGCCAGAACCAGCGGGGGAACGTTGAGCGGGCATGGTCCCCGGTACTACGGTTCCGCCACTTCGGCGGCGGTCTGGCCGCCACGGTGACCGCGAGGATCCCGAGCGCGGCACCTCTCTGCGCGCCTTCCGTTCCCACGTGCTCACGACCGCTCAGCGAAGAGCGTGCTGGTCACCGTGGCAGCCGGGTCATGCCAGAGGGCCGAGGGCGTAGACGCCGAGCAGCGAGAGCCCCAGCGCCGCCACGCTGAACACCGCACAGTTGGCGAGCAGGCGCCGTTGTACCCCTGCGGGGTCTTCCCCCGCCCGGCGGCGGGCGGTGGTTCGTGCCAGCCGGGCCAGCTCTGCGTGGTCCTCACGCTCCGCCCGGTAGTCACGGGCGAGCGTCTCGACGAACTCGTGCGGTACCGGGTGCATCATCGTTCCTCCATCGGCGTCGAACCGACGATGCGCGGCTCAGGTAGGAGCTCGCCTCGGGCAGATGCCCGAGATCCACCCACCTCGCGCACCGACGGCCAGCCGGAGCGATCTCAGGCGCACACCGGAGGCGATCGCCCACCGGAACAGGCCAACGTCGCAGCCCCGGACCAGCGTGTCGGTCAGGTCGTGTGCAGGTCGCGCCGTCGGAACCCGGCCAGGCCGAGGCCGATCAGGATCGCCGCCAGTAGGGCGAGGCCAGCGAGGGCGGTGGCGTCCACCTCGCCGCCTGGGAGTTCGGGGACGTGGTGGAACGGCGAGCCGGCACGCAGCCCGTCTGGCAGGTCGAGGACATCGCCCATCAGGCCGACCACGGCGGCATACACCAGGACGATCCAGCTGAGCGCCGTCGCCCGCGGGAGCAGGCCGGTGAGAGCGGCGCCGACGCCGATGAGCAGCCAGAGCGCCGGCAGGTGGACCAGGCCGGCGCCCAGCAGCTCACCGAGCCACGTGATGTCGCCGCGCTCGATCGCCGCGGTGGTACCGACCCCGGCGGCGGCGGCCAGCATGACGACGCTGCCGGCGACGGCGGCGACCATCAGGTTGGTGCCGGCCCACCGGACACGACTCAGGGGCGTGGCCAGCAAGGGCTCGGCGAGGCCGGCTCGCTCATCACGGTGCGCCCGGAGGGTGACGGTGAGGGTGTAGCCGCCGGCGAGGAGCCCGAGCAGGAGCAGCACCGTGGTGAGGAAGGCGTCGACCACGGTGGCGTCACCAGCTGCGCCGAAGAGCTCCTGCAGTTGGGGGTTGTCGGCGAGGAAGCCTTCGACCTCGCCGAGCAGGGACCCGAAGGCGGCACCGAAGGCGAACAGTCCGACCGCCCAGATGCCCAGCGAGGTCCGTTCCAGCCGCAGGGCGAGCCCGGCCGGGTGAACGAGCGGGTCGGCGGCGCGGGCCGGGCCGGGGCGGGCTGGCAGCAACCCAGCGGCGACGTCGCGCCGGCTGGCCAGGACGTAGGCGAGTGCGGCGAGCACGAGCGCGAACAGCAGCGCCGGCAGCAGCGGCCACCAGCGCTCGTCCACCCACGGCCGGGTGGACTGCACCCAGCCGATCGGGGAGAACCACGACAAGGTGCGGTCGTCACCGATGTCACCGACGGCCCGCACGACGAAGGCCACGCCCAGCGCCACAACGGCGAGGCCGACCGCGCCGCGGCTGTGTTCGGTGAGCTGGGCCGTGACGGCCGCGACCGCGGCGAACACGATCCCGGCGGCGGCCATCGACAGCCCGAAGGCCCAGGCGCCGGCAGCGGCCAGCTCTGGCATGGCCGCGGTCAGGGTGAGGGCGGTGGCTGACCCGATGGCGAGGTTGGCGCCGACGGCCACCACCAGCGCGGCGGTGGGGGCGGCATGGGCGCCCACGACCGAGGAGCGGACGAGCTCCACGCGGCCGGCCTCCTCCTCAGCCCGGGTGTGTCGCACGACGAGGAAGATGCTCATCAGCGCCAGGGCCACGACGCCGTAGATGAGGTACTCGTTGGCGACCATGGCCCCGACGGTGTAGTCGTCGGTGCCATAGCCCGGCCCGGTGAAGATGGTCAGCACGGGGCTGCGCGCGAAGTCGCCCCGGGCCTGCCGCTCGGCCGCCGTCGGGAAGACCTCCGGCACGCTCACGGCGGAGAGGGTCAGGAACCCGACCACGCCGACGAGCCAGGCGGGCAGTCGCACCCGGTCACGGCGCAACGCCAGCCGGACCAGCGTGCCGGTCCCGGTCAACGCACCGGCAGGCCGGCGGGATGGCGAGATCGGCTGGACGGTGTCCAGGCGGTCGGCACTGGTGAGCGTGGTCATCGTCCACCTCCGTCGCCCGCGGTGGCCAGGTCACGCTCGTAGTGGCGCATGAACAGCTGCTCGAGCGTGGGCGGATGACTGACCAGGCTGTCGATGCCGCGGGCGTGCAACTGCCCGACGATCGTGTGCAGCTGCTCGCCGTCGACCTCGAAGGTGACCCGGCCGTCCTCGTGCCGCAGGTCGTGCACGCCGGCGAGGTCGACCAGCCCGTCGGCGGGGGTGCGGGTCGTCGCCGAGATGGTCGTGCGGGTCAGGTGGCGCAGCTGGTCCAAGGTGCCCGTCTCGACGATGCGTCCGGCCCGGATGATCGACACCGCGCCGCAGAGCCGTTCCACCTGGGCCATGAGGTGGCTGGAGAGCAGCACCGTCGCGCCAGCCTCCCGCAGTTCGTCGACCACCTCGGCGAAGACGGCCTCCATGAGTGGGTCGAGGCCGGCGGTCGGCTCGTCGAGGAGGTAGAGCTCCACGTCGCTGGCCAGCGCCCCGACGATCGCCACCTTCTGCCGGTTGCCCTTGGAGTAGGTGCGGGCCTTCTTGGTCGGGTCGAGGTCGAAGCGTTCGCAGAGCTCGTCGCGGCGGGCCGGCTCCACCCCGCCGCGCAGCCGGGTGAACACGTCGATGGCCTCCCCGCCCGTCAACGTCGGCCACAGCTCCACGTCACCGGGCACGTAGGCCAGGCGCCGGTGCAGCGGCACCGCGTCACGCCACGGGTCGCCACCGAGCACGTGCACCCGGCCCGCATCGGCCCGCAGCAGGCCGAGCAACACCCGGATCGTCGTCGACTTGCCGGCACCGTTCGGTCCCAGGAAGCCGTGCACCTCGCCCCGGGTGACCCGCAGGTCGACCCCGTCGAGTGCCCGGGTCTGCCCGAAGGCCTTGGTCAACCCCTCGGCACCGATCACCTCGTCCATGACGGTCCTCCTGCCGCCGCTTCCACCGCGACGTCGGCATCGACGTCGCCTGGAGCACCACCGTAACCGATAACTTACGCTCACGCAAGTAGTCTACTGCTGTGTCGGTAGGTGGCAGGCCGGTAGGCTCCGCGGCACGGCCAGGCGGCACGGGGAGGTGGGAGATGACGGGGACCATGGACGGCCCAGCACCTCGCCGGGACGGGCGCAGCACCGACACCGCCGATCGGATCGGGGAGGTCGCGCTCGAGCTCTTCATCCGGCAGGGGTTCTCTCGCACCACCTTGCAGGACATCGCCGACGAGCTCGGGCTGACCCGCGCTGCCCTCTACTACCACCACCCGTCCAAGGACCACCTGATCGCCAGCCTGGTCCAGCCGGCCAAGGACGACATCGACGAGTTCCTCACCCGGGCCGAGACCGAGCGCCCCGCGACCCGTGAGCTCCTCGAGGGCTTCTTCGACCTCAACTACCGCCACCGGATGATCTTCCTGGCGCTCATCCGCGACCCCACCGGCCTCGGCAGCGTCGACGCCGAAGGATGGGTCACCCAACTCGCCGCTCAGGCCCAACGGCTGCTCGCCGGCGACGAACCCACCACCGACGACCGCATCCGCGCCCTGGTCGCCATCAACGGGCTCAGCCGCTGCGCCACCGTGCTGCCCGACGTCCCCTACGAGGAACTGCGCGACCGCTCGGTCGCGCTGGCCATGGACGTCGTCGCCGGGATCGGCTGACACCCCGTGGCCAAGCCGGGCCGACAGGCCGGATGAGGCTCACGCTGTGGGTACTTCCGAGCAAGCGCCGAGGTGTCTCGAATCGCCCAGAGTGACGTTCACGACGCCAGCAGCCCGCGTCAGCGACGACCCGCTCGGCAGTCCCCTGATGGTTCGTTCTGCGTGGCCGGCAGCGCGTCCGTAGACGCGAGGTTCCGCGCATAGCCCCGGGGCCGACGAGCCGCCGGCGGCTGCCCATCTCTGCTCGACGGTCGCCGCTCTGCGCGCCCGCGGCAGTGCAGCTCGAGGGCGCCGGTGGTGGCGTGCTCGTAGGATCGGGGCAGGATGGGTTCCATGGAGATGCAGAGCGGGTTGCCTGTTGGGGTCGCGACGTTCGTCGGTCGCGAGCGTGAACGCGCGAAGGTGGCCGACCTGGTCGCGGACGCCCGGGTGGTGACGTTGACCGGGGCTGGCGGCTGCGGCAAGACGCGGCTGGCGGTGGAGGTCGTCGGCGATGTGGCGTCGCGGTTCTCCGACGGGGCCTGCTGGGTGGACCTGCAAGGGGTGAGCGAGCCCGCCATGGTCGCCGCGGCCGTCGGTGGGGCGCTGGGCGTCTATGAGCGTCCCGGGCAGGCGCCGGTCGACACGCTCGCCGAGCAGCTCCGCGCCCGGCATCTGCTGGTCGTGCTCGACAACTGTGAGCACCTGGTGGGGGCATGCGCGGAGCTGGTCGCCGACCTCTCGTCTGAGTGTCCGCGGCTGCACGTGCTGGCCACCAGCCGTGTGCCGCTGGGTGTCGAGGGTGAGGCGTCGTTCGAGGTCGCCGGGCTGCCGGTGCCCGGCCCCGATGCTCGCTCCGCCAGCACGGTCGCCGCGGCGGCTGCCGTGGGGCTGTTCGAGGTGCGGGCTCGGCAGGTGGCTGCGGAGTTTCGGATCGACGGCGGCAACGCGGCGGCGGTGGCCGCGATCTGCCGACGGCTGGATGGGATCCCGTTGGCGATCGAGCTGGCGGCAGCCAGGATGCGGATGCTGTCGCCAGCTCAGATCGCGGCCGGGTTGTCGGACCGGTTCCGGCTGTTGACCGGCGGGGTGCGCGGCGCACCGGCGCGACAACGGACGCTGGAGGCGTCGCTGGAGTGGAGCTACGAGCTGCTCGATGAAGTGCAGCGGTTGGCGTTGGCGCGGCTGTCGGTGTTCGCCGGTTCGTTCGAGCTCGATGCCGCCGAGGCGGTGGTGGGGGGTGATGGCATCGCCGCCGACGAGGTGCTCGATCTGGTCGGCGGGCTGGTCGAACAGTCGATGGTGGAGGTCGTCCAGCGTCAGGACACGGCCCGCTACCGGCTGTTGGAGACGATCCGGGTGTATGCCCGGCAGCGGTTGGACGAGCTGGACGATCCCACCCGGGTGCGTGATCGTCATCTGGAGTTCTACGTCGGGCTGGCCGGGCGGGCCCAGGCGGGGCTGACCGGTGGCCAGCCTGAGCCCTGGGTGGCACGGCTCGCGGCCGATCTGGATGATCTGCGCGCCGCGATGGACTGGGCGGCGGGATCGGGGGACCTGCGTGGGCTGGTGGGCGTCACCGAGCCGATCGTGCGCTTCTGGTTCGAGCGCGGTCTGTCCGGAGAGATGGATCGACGACTGCACGACGCCGCCGATTCCCCCGGCACCCCTGATGACGAGCGTGTGCGGGGGTGGACCACCGCGGCGCTCCTGGCTCTCGGCGGGAGCGAACCGGCCAGGGCCTACCGGTCGGCGGGCCAGGCGGTCGAGGTGGCACGCGCCACCGATGCGGGCGGTGCGCTCGCGCTCGGTTTGAGCGTTCGGGCCCAGGCAGGGGCCGTGTCGGGCCTGTCGACCAGCGAGCAGGTGGACGCTGGTGTCGAGGAAGCGGTCGAGCACGCCGAGCAGTGCGGTGATGCCGCGACCCACGCCTACGTCCTGGGGCTCGACGGATGGACGCTGCTTCGCAGTCGCACGATCGACGCCGGGTGCCGCCTGTTCGAGCAGGCCGTGGAGGTGTGCGAAACGGCGGAGGTCGCCTTCCATCTGCCGGCCGCACACGGGCTCCTTGGGCTGTGGCCGGTGTGGAGCGGGAGGCTCGACCGGACACGTCACCACGCTCGACGTGCCGTCGAGCTCGGCCGGCAGGTCGGACGTCCCGTGTGGGAGGCGATCGGGCTCGCCGGCCTGGGAGCGGCAGACGTTCTGCAGGGCGATCACGGTCGAGCACAGGACTGGCTGTCGGAGGCGCTCGAGGTGTTGCGGGGACGAGCCTTGAGGGGGTCTGAATACGAGATGTGGTCGCGTACCTGGCTCGCGTTGTCGGCGTACGCATCCGGCGATCTGGAGACCGCTCGTGCCGCGGCCGCGGAGATCGTGCGGATCGGCCATGGGAGCGGCGACCGCTGGAACGAAGCCATCGGTGAGTGGATGTTGGGCGTGGTCGCACACGGCCAGGGACGCCCCGACGACGCACGAGCACATCGGGAATCCAGCCGCGCACTGTCCACCGACCCGCGGTTCCCGTTCCCGCTGGGACGGTCGTCACTCGGCCTCGCGGCGCTAGCCAGGGAGGACGAGGATCTCGAAAGGGCGTGGGAGTTGACGCATGATGGGCTGGAGATCCTCGACGGCTACGGCGACCGGGTCGGGGCCGCCGCGGCGCTGGAACAGATCGCCGACCTGGCCGTCGCCCTCGGCGAGCCGGAGCGGTCGCTGCGTCTCCTGGCCGCGTCGCAACGCTTCCACAGCGAGACGGTCATCGCCCGGTTCCCCCTGGAGGCCGAGCGCTTCGACAGTGCCTGCCGCACGGCACGAGCCGCGCTGGAACCCGGCGACGCAACCGCATGCTGGGAGGAGGGCGGCCAGTTGTCTCTGGCCGACGCGGTCGCGTATGCCCGCCGCGGGCGGGGCGAGCGTCAACGCCCGCAGATCGGCTGGGCGTCACTGACCCCCGTCGAGCGCGACCTCGTACGGCTGGTCGCCCAAGGTCACACCAACGCCGAGATCGGGCAACGCCTGTTCATCTCCGTCAACACGGTCAAGAAGTACCTGTCCCACGTCTACACCAAGGTCGACGTCGACGGGCGCGCCGATCTCGCCGCCGAAGTGGCCCGCCGCGACCTGTAGTCCACCCCTGGCCGCCGAAACGTACCCGGTCGGGTGTCATTCTCCGGCGCCTTGTGCGTCATCGTCGCAGACGTCACCGCACGAGACCCAAGGAGAGCGCGCATGAGCAACCCACGCACCCGCTACGTGACCACCACCGACGGCGTCACCATCGGCGCCACCGTGCACGGCCAAGGACCGCCGCTGGTGTTCCTGCACGGGATCATCGGCGACGGCGACCTCGACTGGCAAGAGCTGCTGCCGTACCTGACCGGAGGATTCACCTGCCATCTGCCGAGCTGGCGGGGCCGTGGCCTCAGCGGCGATCACCCCGACCTCAGCTTCGGTCGGATGGTCGACGACTGCATCGCCTACCTCGACAGCCTCGGGGAGGCGGCCGGGGTGGTGGGCTGGTCCGCCGGCGCCGACCTGGCACTCGCCATGGCGGCGCAGTCCGACGCGGTGGATGCGGTGTCCGCACTTGAACCATCGATGCCGCGCCTGCTGACCGAGCAGCAACGTGCGGCGTTCGGCGACGCCTTCGCCCGCATGGGCGAGCTGGCCGCCGAAGGCAGGTTGACGGATGCCATGCGCGCGTTCGCCGGTGTCCCGTTCACCGACGACGAGATCGCCGCGCTCGACGACGCCGGCTACCTCGAGGCCGCGGGGCGCTACGTCCCGACCCTGCTCAGCAACATCCAGCAACAGCCGCAGTATCAAGGCCCCACCCCTGATGATCCGGATGTGCTCGGCGCGATCTCAGCTCCGGTGCTGGTCCTGCACGGATCGGACTCCAAGCCCGTGGCCGTCCACGCCGCGAAGCACGTGGCCGACCACCTCCCCCGCGCACAGGTCCAAGAGATCCCCGGCGCCGGGCACGTCGCCCCGCTCACCCATCCCCAGGCGCTCACCGAGGCCCTCACGGAGTTCTTTTCGCCAGCGCAGCAGCCGACCTGACCCGCCGATCCGGCATCCCGGGTGCACCGGTCCCCGGTCGACGGTGTGGTGCACCTCGCACCTGAACCGCTCGACGACGCCACCAGCCGATCGAGGCGATCCAGGAGGCTCTGGAGCGGTTCTGAGACGTCGCCTTCTCCGCGCCACGTTGCGAGCGGCCAGCACCAACGACCCGCTCGCGCCGGAGGCCGGGCTGCGCACGCTGGCCGCGAGCACGTACGACCACGAGCGAGGCGTGCCGCCCTGCTCAGCACCCTGGTTCATGCTCGCTCACCACGCCGCGACCCGCCGGGTCCGCGTCGACGCTCGGAGCCGCCCGCACCGGCGGTTCGACCCGAAGGGGCCGCCTCTACCGTGTCAACCCGCAGGCAACCCGCCGCGGATGCTTCTATGGGCGTTCGGCTGCGAACTGCGAAGCGCTCGAAGTCACGGTCTCGCGCGGGTGGCGCCAACGGGCGTGTTGGTCTCTCTGCGGGGCTCCGGCGTGCGGTCCTTCACCCGAGGACCGCGTTGCCCCACCGTCGCCTGGTCAGGCTCACAACCGCAACTGTGAGCCCAGCCCCGGCGCTTGACGGGCCAGCCAGCCCCGTGTTTGTTCAACGGACCCGAGCGGGACCTGTGGTGTCCGCAGGCGGCTGCCGATCAGGCGTGTCGAGCGTCCGTGCGAGGAGTGGTCCATGCGGGTTCTGGTCACCGGGGGAACGGGGTTCGTCGGGTCGCACAGCGTCGCTGCGCTCATGCGTGCCGGGCACGACGTTCGGTTGCTCGTCCGGCGGGCGGACCGGATCGCACCTGCCCTGGAACCGCTCGGGATCACCGCCCCGATGGACCACATCGTTGGAGACGTGACCGACCCGGAACCGGTCGCCCGTGCGGTCGCCGGTTGTGATGCCGTCCTCCACGCCGCTGCCGTGTACAACCTCGACGCCCGGGCCAGCCGTGCCACGACCGAGACCAACCTGCCCGGCACGCAGATCGTGCTCGACGCCGCTGTCGCCGAGGGGTGTGATCCCATCGTCCACGTGTCGTCCACTGTCGCGCTGACGAGACGCGGCACGACGGTCACACCGGACTCCCCGCTGTCGAACCTCCGTTCCCCCTACATCGCCTCGAAGGCTGCCAGTGAGCAGTACGCGCGTTCGCTCCAAGACTGGGGTGCACCGATCGTCATCGTGCAGCCCGGCGGCGTCTACGGACCCCACGACCCGCACCTCAGCGACCAGATGCGGCGCCTCAAAGACGTCCTGAAGGGCCGCTACCCGATGTGGCCGACCGGCGGCTATCACGTGGTCGACGTTCGTGACGTCGCGGCGGTGCACGCCGCGGTCATGGTCGTGGGCCAGGGCCCGCGCCGGTACATCGTGCCGGGAGATCACACCCACGGGCGAAGACTCTTCGGGGCGCTGCGGGCGGTGACCGGACGCCGGCTGCCGTTCCTCACCGTGCCAAGCGTGCTGATGCTGCCGATCACCTGGTCGGTGTCGAAGATCCAGCCGTTCGTGCCCTTCCACATCCCGGCGGACCATGAAGGGGTGCTCATCAACCACAACGTCACACGGTGCGATGACTCCCGGGCACGCAGCGAAGTCGGTGTGGTGCCACGCTCGCTCGAGGACAGCCTGCGCGACTCGGTCCGCTGGCTGCACGAGCACGGGCACGTCAGCGTCCGCCAGGCCGGCCTGACCGCAGGAGACCTCACCGGACCTAGCGGGCGATCGCCTCGGGATGGTGGACGATGATCGTCGACGCCGCCTGACCCGATGTCAGCGGCTGAGGATGGCGCCCCAGACACCACATCGACGGACGTGACCCTGCCACGCCGCCCGCAACACGGTCCCTGGCCCCGAAGGACGCGTTGAGGAACCGGACCACAACCGCCGCCACATGCACGGTCGTGGTCGGCCGACCGCCGTAGGCGCAACCGCCGCATGTGCACGATGCCTACGACCGTCGAGTCGACAGCAGCACCGTGCAGTTATGGGCGACGCCGACCGCCGAGCCTGGCGCACAGAAGCATCGGCAGTGGGCGGTGGCCTTGCCAGCCCGTAAGGTCGGACATGGGACTTCGCCGCGAGTCGCCAGATGTGGTCGCGAGTAGCGGATTCGCGGCTTGAGGGATCGTCGTGGCAAGCCTGGGGTCACGTCAGTGCGTGAAGAGGAGATCCAGGATGCCCATACGCGCCCTCGTCACCCTGCGGTTGGTCAGCGACGCCAAGCGCCTTGCCGTCGGGCCGCGACGTGTTCGAGGAACCGGAGTTGCCCGCCTGGTCTGATGGCGCGGTACAGCTCACGTAGAGCATGTTCGTCGTTGACGGTCTTGAACCCGTCGAGGTCG
>SKTG01000255.1 GCA_007118045.1 Nitriliruptoraceae bacterium | reverse complement strand
CACGGCTGCTGGGCCGACTCGGGATCACCGGACTCGGGGTCACCGGACTCGGGGTCACCGGACTCGGGGTGACCGAGGATCCCGCCGCGCCGGCCCGCTCACCCGCGCCGGCCCGCTCACCCGCGCCGGCGAGCGGCCACGGCGCGTGCGTACCAGCGGCGGCCGAGCACGTCGGTGACACCGTGCACCAGGGTGCTGGCCACCACGACCAGGCTGCCGATCGGCCACAGCCTGACGTCGTGCACGCCGTGCTCGGGTAGGCCGGCGAGGTAGAGGACCGCGGCGACGCCGATCGGTCCGAACCAGCCGAGCCAGACCGCACCCGCGAGGTCGGTCCTGAGCGGACGGCGCAGCAGCACGGTGTAGGGCAGCCGCCGCAGCACCAGCGCGACGAGCACGAACGCCACCCCCCGCCAACCGAGCTCCATCCAGTCGGACCAAGGCAACGCCGTCCCGACCAGCACGAACAGTGGCAGGATCAGGAAACGGTTGACCGCCTCGTCGATCGGCTCCTCGGCCTCCCGCTCCCGCGCCGGGGTGCTCGCGTTGAAGGCCAGGCCCGTGACGAAGACGGCCAGCAGGTCCGCCGTACCCGCCGCTGCGGCCAGACCCAGCGCGCCGAGGCTCAACACCAAAGAGAAGATCAGCGAGCGAGACGGCTCGACGTCACCGTGGCGCTCCGCCCAGCTGAGCAGTCGTCCCGTCGCCACGCCGAGGACGGTCCCGATCAGGACCGCGCCCACGACCGACCAGGCAGCCTGCCAGATCGCCGCCGGTACGGCCGCGTGAGCGACGACCGCGACGAGCACCAGCACCAGGGGTAGTGCGAGCCCGTCGTTGGCGGCCGATTCGAGGGAGAGGGCCTGGCGTAGCGGGGCCGGCAGGTCGCGGGCGGCGGGCTCGCCCGACACCACGCTCGATGCCAGCACCGGATCGGTGGGCGCGAGGCAGGCACCCAGCAGCATGGCGGTGGCCAACCCCAGACCGAACAGTGCTTCGGCCCCGACGGCGACCGTGATCACCATCAACGGCATGACGATGGCGAGCAGCCACCCCAGCTCGGGCAGGCGCGCCCGGACCTCGCTGAGGGGGTAGCGCAGCGCGATGGCCATCAGGGCCACGGCCAGCGTGAGCCGGGCCGCCGGCGCGAGCGCCTCGACCGGCTGTGTCGGCACCTGCAGCAGGTCCACGCCCACGGGGCCGAGGAGGACACCGACGGCGAGCGCCACGATGGGCTCGGACACCGGCAACCGGTCGAACGCGCGTGAGGACGCGGCGACGAGGACGCCGAGCGAACCGGCAACGACCAGCCAGGCATCGAGCACCACGGCCTCCTGATGAGGGGCGACCCGTTGGGACGGGAGTGCCCGGCGAACTCGACCTGGCCTTCGGGTTCGCCCTCACCCGACCCGGCTGGACGCCACCACGCCGTCCCGGACCGACCCGAGGCCGGTCGTCATGGCCTCGACGAGCGCGGTCGCGGCCGATGCCGTGCCGGTCGGGTCGAGCTCCACCGCGCTGGCCCGGAAACCGAGATCATCCGCCAGGGCTTCGAGCACCGGCCAGAACCCCCGCGCCTCGAGTGGCGCGACGTCCGAGCTCGGCGACCCCGACCAGGATCCGAGCACGACCAGACCGTTGGCGGCGCTCACCCACCCGGCAGCCGCTCGCGCCACCGCGGCCATCGCCAACAGTTCGCGAGCGAGCTGTCGTTCCCAGGGCCGGCGGTACCAGGGGTCCTCCCCCGAGCGCGACGGTCGCGGCACGAAGACCACCGCATCCAGCGCACCGCGGTCGCGGGCGACGTCGTCGACCGCGCTGCGCACCTGCTGCTCGTCATCGAACGGAACACGCACCGACGGTGTCCGGTCGCCGGCGGGCGTCCGCTCGTCAAGCACGACCGGATCCACGCCTGCCGCGACCAGTCCCTCGACCACCGCCCGTCCGACGTTCGACGCCCCGCGCACGACGAGCGCCGTCGTGTCGCTGGCCGTGCCGCTCGTGCTCGACATCCGCTGCCCCTCCGCTTCAGCTCTGGTCCACCATCTCCTCCCGAGCCCAGTAGCGCAACGACCGGCAGGCCTCCACGAACGCCGCGACCGTGGCCCCGTTCTCGAGCGCGATACAGCCGTCGTCCAGGTCGTCGGCCACGCCCACCTTGGTGAGCAACGGCATGGCGGCCTCGACGTACGCGATGTACTTCAGGTGACCGAACGCGTCCGAGACGAAGTCCTGCGCGGTCTTCTCCGCCGACAGCGTGCGTCCCGCGTCCTCGGACGGTAGGAGCGCCACCGCGTCGAAGAGCACCGACGGCCCGCCGTCGACCTTCTCGTCGACGCGGACGTGCTCCCCGTCGCTGTCGGTGACACCACCGACGGTCGGGCCGACCGTCACCAGCTTGGCGCCTTCCCCCTCGAGCGTGCGCCGCAGCGAGGCGAGCAGCGACGCATCGACGCCGTCGGTCACGAGGACGCCGACCTTGCGGCCCGCGAAGCTGTCCGGCCCGTTCTCGATGATGCTGAGGGCCGGCGACGGGGGAAGGTCCTGACGTGGCTCCCGCATCGCGTCGGGCGCCTCCGGGAGCTGCGGGATGCCGAGCCCGCCGGCCACGTGGAGGGCGAGATCCTCGTGCACGTGCCGCAGGTGGCCGACCATGCGCACACGGATCGTCTCGTGCTCGACCTTGCTGAGCTCGAACACCAGGGCGTCACCGAGGTGCTTGCGCTCGACCGGCGTCTGGCTGACGTAGAACTGACGAGCCTGGCTGTAATGGTCGGCGAAGGTCTCCACCCGGAGGAGGTCGGGGGCCCCAAGCTCCGAGCTCGATCGGGGTCTGGAACCCGGTCCGCGGTGCCTCCCTGGGTCCGCCGGCCGCGCCCTCCTAGGTGTTCGGCTCGTTGTTTCTCCCTGACGCCCGAGTCCATGCACATGATCACGTGGACGATGTCGGACCGGGCGATCCCGCGTTCCTTCCGCTTCATGGAGGGGTTCGGCGTCCACACCTTCCGGT
>SKTG01000443.1 GCA_007118045.1 Nitriliruptoraceae bacterium | reverse complement strand
CGTTGAGGCCGATCACCGGGACGCCCATGCGTTCGGCGAGATCCATGATCTTGACGACCTTGGCGGCGAAGACCTCCCCGAGGCTGCCACCGAAGGCCGTGAAGTCCTGGCTGAACACGCACACGCGACGACCGTCGATCGTGCCGTGGCCGGTGACCACGCCGTCGCCGAGGATGCGCTTGTCCTCCAGGCCGAAGCCGGTCGCCCGGTGCACGGCGAACGCGTCGGTCTCCGTGAACGAGTCCTCGTCGAGGAGCACGGCGACGCGTTCGCGGGCGGTCAGCTTGCCGCGGTCGTGCTGCTTGGCGATCGCGTCCTCGCCGCCACCGGCGGCGGCCTCCTCCCGGCGGCGCTCGAGCTCGGCCAGCTTCTCCCGTGTGGTTCGCGCCACCGACGTGTCCTCTCCGACCGGGTCGCGTCCGCGCCGCGGGCTGCGGACACGCGCGGCGCCGCATCCTAACGGGGACCGGCTGCGGGACGGTCGTCGCTGCGGCATGCTCCGTCGACCCCGCTCCGAGAGCCACGATGTCCCTCGCCGACGACCCACGCGTGCTCCGCGCCCTGACCGGCCCGTTGCGCACGCTCGAGCACCACGATCGGGTCACGTCGACCAACGACGTCGCTCTCGAACGGCTACGCGAAGGACCACCCGGGCTCGTCGTCGTCGCCGACGCGCAGACCGCCGGGCGCGGCCGGGCCGGTCGAGCCTGGACCGACGACCTGCGCGGTCCGGACGGTCCCGCCAACCTCGCCGTCAGCACGACGTGGGACACGCCCGGAAGCGGCGCGGAACTGCTGCCGCTGGCCGCCGGGTTGGCGGTGGTCGACGCCGCCGCGGCCGTCGGGATCACCGGCTCGCTGAAGTGGCCGAACGACGTGCTGCTCGGACGGGAGCCCGACGAACGCAAGGCGGCGGGCATCCTCGTGGAACGGCACACGGTCGGTGGCCGTGACGTCGCGGTGATCGGCTGTGGGCTGGACGTGGACTGGCGTGGACTCGAGCGCGAGGGGGACGCCGCCGCCTGGACGTCGTTCGCCGAGGCGGCCGGGGGGTCGATCGACCGCGGCGAGGTCCTGGCCGCGCTGCTCGAGGGCTTGCAGCGGTGGGTGGTCGCGGTCTCCTCCGACGCCGACGCGCTGTTGCGCGCGTACGGCGCCGCGTGCGTCACCGTCGGTCGGGACGTGGTGACGACCTGGCCCGACGGGCGCAGCGTGAGCGGCCGGGCGGTGGAGCTCGATGGCTCGGGTCGGCTCGTGATCGAGACCGGTCGCGAGCGGGTGGTGGTCCGCAGCGGCGACATCGAGCACGTCCGAGCCTCCGGGTCGAGGCGGGACCCCGGCTGAGCACCTACCGGCCGAGCGGTCGGTCGGTCTAGGCTGCGGCCATCGTGAGAGGGAGAGCAGGGTGGGTTTGTCGTTCGGTCTCGAACCGGAGCAGGAGCAGTTCCGCCAGGTCGTGGCGCGGTTCGCCGACGAGGTCATCGCCCCGGCGGCGGCGGACTTCAACGCGGAGGCCCGGTTCCCGGTCGACATCGTGCGGCGGATGGGCGAGATGGGGCTCTTCGGCATCCCCTTCAGCTCCGCCTACGGCGGCATGGACGGCGACTACCTGACGCTGTGCCTGGCTATCGAGGAGATCGGCCGCGTCGACCAGTCGCTCGGGATCACCCTGGAGGCAGGCGTCGGCCTCGGCGCGGCACCGATCGACGAGTTCGGGACCGAGGAACAGAAGCAGCGGTGGCTGCCCGAACTGGTCCGCGGTGAGCGTCTCGGTGGCTTCGGGCTGACGGAGAGCGGCGGGGGCTCGGACGTGTTCGGCTCCACCCGGACCCGCGCGGTCCGTGACGGCGACGACTGGGTGATCGACGGCGACAAGCAGTTCATCACCAACGCCGGCACGGAACTGACCTCCGTCGTGACCATCACCGCGTTCACCGGGGACGGCGAGATGACCGCGATCATCGTGCCGGTCGACACGCCAGGGTTCTCCGTGGGGCGCCCCTACCGCAAGGTGGGCTGGCACGCGTCCGACACGCGCGAGCTGACCTTCGACCAGGTGCGGGTACCCGTCGCCAACACGCTCGGCGAACGCGGGGCCGGGTTCCGGCAGTTCCTCAAGACCCTCGACGACGGGCGCATCGCGATCAGCGCCCTCGCGGTCGGACTGATCCAGGGCTGCATCGACGAGTGCGTGCGCTACGGCCGGGAGCGGGAGTCCTTCGGCCGCCCGATCGGTCAGCACCAAGCCATCGCCTTCAAGATCGCCGACCTCGAGGTGGCGGCGCAGACGGCCCGGCAGATGTACCGCTACGCGTGCTGGCGCAAGATGACGGGGCTGACCTACAAGCGTGAGGCGGCGATCGCGAAGCTGTACGCCTCCGAGCAGGCCGTCACCGCGGCTCGTGAGGCGACCCAGGTCTTCGGCGGGATGGGCTTCACCACGGAGACGCGCGTGGGGCGCTTCTACCAGGACGCCAAGATCCTCGAGATCGGGGAGGGCACCAGTGAGGTACAGCGCACCCTGATCTCGCGGGACCTCGGTCTGTAGCCGGACCGTCCGCCACGGCCGTTCGGGGCGAGCCGACCGCGGGTCCGCTCCGTATCCTGACCGGTCGCGGCGCGCGAGAGCGCGTGGATCGGCCGCCGTCGGGAGGGCCGCGCTCGTGGCTGACAGGTACACCTCGCAGGTCGCGCTGGTCCTGGACCGGCCGGTGCAGGACGTCTCGGAGGTCGTGCGTGCCGCGGGTCACGCGGGCGACATCGACCGGGCCGCACCGGTCCGGGACGAGGGTGACCGTGCTCAGGAGGTCCACTGGGGTGGCCGCATGCAGAAGGCCGTGGTCCGGGCCGTCCGCGACGACGACGAACGACCGCTCCTGCGTACGGAGGCCTACCTCGGCAACGACGGCATCACCCTCGGCCTCCAGCGCCAGGCGAAGCTGCTGCAGGCCCTGTCACGGCAGCTGAAGGGCAACGTCGCCGGCGTCCGAGACCTGTCGGCCGCGGCCGAGCGCGACACGGCGTGGATGAACCGGGTTGCGATCGGGTCGGTGCGCTCCGACGACGCCATCGTCACCGTCACGGAGGGTGAAGGCACCAGGTGGATGCGCACCCACGGAGCCGCACGGTTCGACGTCCCCGACCTGGAGCTCTACGGCCTGACCCGCGGTCAGCTCCCGGCCGCCGAGGCGGCGCTCGCCCACGTGCACGAGCAGCTGCTGCGGGTCGGCCTGGCGGGACGCCTCGAACTGCCCGACGGCACGCCGGTCTACCTGGTGCCGATCCTCGAGGCATGGCAGCACGTGCCGCTCGACTGGCCGGGCGTGGGCCGCGCCGGACAGGACCGCGGCCCCGGCCTCGACGGTCCTCGCGCCTCGCTGTCGGTGCTGCACAAGCCCCGGCTCGGCAGGTACCGCAAGGACCTCAAGGGCGTGTTGGAACGGCTCTCGGCGGACTGACACCACGATGCGCTACGACGACGAGACGTGGGAGGAGCTCTGGGAGCGCACGCTCGGTCACGTCGACCGGCACCGCTTCGCCGTCTCGGTCATGCGACGCGAGGTCCCCGACGACCCGCTCGGCCGTCGGGTCGTCCCCGAGCTCGCTCGCCGGTGGCGTCGCACCGCCCGCAACCACCTGATCGGGCACGTGCTGTGGGTGCTGTTCTGGGGCTCCATCGCCCAGGCGGCCAGCCCCGTGCAGGGCGAGGCGTGGACCGTCGCGAACGGCATGGCGATCTTCAGCACCCTGGTCATCGCGATGCTGATGGGCCTGCGGCGCTACCTGGAGCCGGTGTCGCGGCTCGCGTGAGGCGGGTCAGCGCGGCTCCGGCTCCTCTGGCTCGACCCACCCGTCGTCGCCCTCGGGTCGCGGGTCGCCGGTCGTCTCGCGCAGACGGGGCGCACCCTCCTCGGGGCCGATGGCGATCAGCCGGTCCTCGGCCCGGAGCTGGTAGGAGCGACGTGGACGGTACGCCCATCGCCCGGCCCGCTGGACGGCGAGGACCTCCATGCCGGTCTCCGTGTGCAGCTGGAGCTCGCCGAGGGATCGGCCGTCGGCGGCGCTGCCGTGCGCGACGACCGCTTCCGCGACGATCTCGTCGGCCTGCGCCAGCGCGGCGCCGATGATGGGGTGCGGCAGCACCTCGTCCTCGATCACGCGGCACATCGACTGGGCGCTGTCGACGATGCGCTCCGACGCGGCAGCCAGGTGCAGCATCCCACGCAGGTCCTCGGGGTCGTCGAGCTCGCCCGCGGCGCGCAGCACCCAACCCTCCAGCTGGTGGAACAGTTCGTCCGAGGCGTCCTCGATCACGCTCACCTCGGTCGCGAGCGTGGCGTCCCGCAACAGGATGGCGGAGTAGGCGAGCCCGACGGCGACCTCCGAGACGTTCTTGAGCTCGACGACGAGGTCGACGGCGCGGTCGAGGTGGGACAGCTGGCTCGGCGCGGGGGACGGTGGCAGCTCCCGGGCGGGGGCCCCGGCGAGCACCCGGAGCTGGTCCACCCCGTCCCGAGGGCCCTGGAGGAACAGCACGTCGCCGCGGCGCAGCACCTCGTCGCCCTCGATGCCGTAGACCCAGTCGACCTCGCGCCGGATGGCGATGACCCACATCCCCGTCCGCGCCGGCAGCTCGAGGTCACGCAACGCGGCTCCCTCGAGCTCGTTCTCCTCGCGGATGCGGACCCGGGCGGTGACCTCGGCGGCGTGGCGCAGGTCGTGGCGCAACGCGGCCGGCACACCGAGGTCCTTGAGCACCACCCGAGCGATGTCCTCGGCGGAGTCGGCGATGCCCTCGATCGAGACCGCCATGGAGAGGACGCCGGCGAGCTGGTCGGCGTCCTCGCGGGTACGTGCCGCGATCATGCACACGGCGCGCAGCTCGACGAGGACCTCGTCGACGCGGTCCTCCAGGCGCAGCACCTCACGCGCGAGCGCCTCGTCGCCGAAGAAGATCGACGCGTACGCCAGGTCGACCATCAGCTCGGCCGCGTCCTTCGCCTCGACCAGCAGTTCCTTGACGGTCGGACGGCTGTTCATCTGTGTCCCTCTCACGACGTGCCGATGGGTAGCAGGGTGATGGCGGCGAGCAGGCACAGCACGCCGGTCAGGTCCATGGTGGCGGTCACGATCGGGATCCCGTGGTTGTCGGGATCGAAGCCGAAGCGGAACGAGGTGGTCGCCGCGGCGTAGGCGGCCCCGGCGAGGATCGGGAGGGCGAACAGACCGCCCAGGAGGGTCACCCCCAGCGTCACGGGCAACGACAACGGTTCGACGCCCGGGACGATCACGGCCGCCAGCCAGCCCGCCGCGCCCACTCCGCTGAAGGCCAGCAGCGCCAACAGGGCCGTCACGGAGACGTCGAGGGTGGCCAGCTTGCCCGGCAGCAGCCGAGCGGGCAGCTGGCCGAGGTGCAGCTTGGAGGCGAGCCGGCTCGAGAGCATGCCCCCGAGCGAGCCACAGTTGGCGATGAAGGGCGGGATCAGCACCAGCAGCGCCGCGGCCTCGAACTGCTGCTCGGCGCGGGCCTCGACCACCACGCCGGCGAGGACGTCGATGGTCACCGCGATCGTGAGCACGATCAACGATTCGCGGACCACACGCTCGACGCGCGGGTCCCCGTGGCGGAGACCGAGCACGACGGCGGCCAGCCCGAGGACGAGGCCGAGCGCGCCGAGCGAGCCCGACAGCACCGGGATCTCCAGCACGAACGTCGCGATCAGCAGCGCCGGCAGCGTGACGAGGTCCCCCGTGGCGGTGATGATCGGTGCCCCGACGTCGTCGAGGTGGAAGCCCACCGCATCGGATCGGCGCGCGAGCCAGATGACCACCACGAAGAGCACGGCCGAGGACAGCAGACCGCCGACCAGCGAGATCGCAACGAGGTCCAGCAGCGGGATCGTCGTCAGGCCCAGCGCGGCGCTGATCGCCCAGGCCAGCACACCGGCCTGCGTCGCCGACGCGAAGCTGAGGATCGTCGCCGCCTCGACCTGTCGCCGCAGGTAGCTGCCGCGGGTCAGCACCCGGTCGAACTCGCCGGTCAGGATGCCCGTGGCCAGACGCGAGCCGAGCGCCCCGAAGATCGCCCCGCGCATGCCGATCGCCGCCGGGATCAGCGCCAGCAGGCCGGGGATCCCCTCGAGCCGGCCCTCCGCGGAGGCGAGCACGATGCCAGCCACCAGCGTCGCACCCAGCCCGAGCGCGAGGGCGGTGCTGCCGCTGCGGATGCTGCGTGCTTCCTGGGCCCAGTAGGCGCGGACCTCCCTGACCGGCAGACCGAGCAGCCGTCCCAGCGCCTTGAGCGCCCGCGGGGTCGGGGGCCGGGTCGGTCGCGTGACCACGAGCGCTCCTCGAACTGCGGCCGGGGCGGGGCGTCGCCGCCGACGTCGGATGGAGGCTAGTAAGACCTGGTGGCCCCCCGATACCGCCCGTTCCCCCTCGGGGCGGGGCGGTTCCGGCCGCTGCACGGTGGGTACGCTGCCGCGCCATGGATACCTACCGGCCCCCGCTCCGTGACGTCCGCTTCGTGCTCGAGCACGTGACGCCGCTGGCCGACCTGACCGGCCTGGAGGACTTCGCGCACGCCGACCCGGACCTGGTCGCGGGTCTGCTCGAGGAGGCCGGTCGCTTCGCCGCCGAGGCGATCGCGCCGACCAACCGCGAGGGCGACGCCGAGGGCGCCAGGCTGGTCGAGGGTGGCGTTCGCACGCCCGAGTCCTTCCAGCGGGTCTACGAGCAGTACGTGGCCGCCGGTTGGGGAGCGGTGCAGCACCCGGCGGAGCACGGCGGTGGCGCGTTCCCGCTCCTGGTCGCCAACGTGGTCAAGGAGTTCATCACCAGCGCGAACATGGCGTTCTCGCTGGGCCCGCTGCTGACCACCGGAGCCGTCTACCTGCTCCAGCACCACGGGTCCGAGGAGCAGCTGCAGACCTACGTCCCGAAGCTGGTGTCCGGGGAGTGGGCGGGGACCATGAACCTGACCGAGCCCCAGGCCGGCTCGGACGTCGGCGCGGTCACGACCCGGGCGGTACCCCAGGACGACGGCACGTACCGCATCACGGGGCAGAAGATCTACATCACCTTCGGCGAGCACGACCTGACCGACAACATCGTCCACCTCGTCCTCGCGCGGCTGCCCGACGCCCCACCCGGGACCAAGGGGATCTCGCTGTTCATCGTCCCGAAGGTGCTGGTGGAGCAGGACGGCTCGCTCGGCGAGCGGAACGACGTCGAGGCCGTGTCGTTGGAGCACAAGCTCGGGATCCACGCCTCACCGACCTGCGTCATGGCCTTCGGTGAACGTGGTGAGGGGGCCGTCGGCGAGCTCGTCGGTGAGCCGCACGAGGGCATGCGCCAGATGTTCACGATGATGAACGACGCCCGTCTCGGCGTCGGGCTGCAGGGCGTCGCCATCGCTGAGCGTGCCTACCAGCAGGCGCTCGCCTACGCGCAGGAACGCCGCCAGGGCCGCGCACCCGGTGCCGAGCCGGGGGTGCAGTCCCCGATCGTCGAGCACGCGGACGTGCGTCGCATGCTGCTGACACAGAAGGCCTCGATCGAGGCGATGCGGGCGTTGTGCTACGCCAACGCGCACGCACTGGACCTGGCGCACCACGCGGACGACCCGGTCACGCGGGAGCAGCAGCAGAAGCTCGCCGACCTGCTCACACCCCTGTCGAAGGCGTGGAGCACCGACCTCGGCGTGGAGCTCACCTCGCTCGCCCTGCAGGTCCACGGTGGGATGGGCTACGTGGAGGAGACGGGCGTCGCCCAGCACCTACGCGACGCCCGGATCGCCCCGATCTACGAGGGGACCAACGGCATCCAGGCGCTCGACCTCGTGGGTCGCAAGCTGCCCTACGACGGTGGCGCGTTCGTCAAGGGCTACCTCGCCGATCTGCGCGACCAGGCCGAGCAGCTGCCCGAGGCGCTTGCCGGATCGATCGGCGGACCGCTGACCGAGGCGCTGGACGCGCTCGAAGGCTGCACGGACTGGCTCTTCGAGCACCGGGAGGAGCCGAACGACGTCTTCGCCGGCGCCACCCCCTACCTGCGCGCCTTCGCGACCGTCGTCGGCGGCTCGCTGCTGGCCAAGGGCGCCGCGGCGGCGCACCGCGCGCTCGACGCCGGGGAGACGGACGGGTTCGGCGCCGACTTCCTCCAGGCGAAGGTCACGATCGCGCGGTTCTACGCCCGACAGCTGCTGCCGAGCGTGCACGGGCTGGTAGGGGCGATCACCGCCGGCCAGGAGGACCTGTACGCGGTCGGGCCGGAGCAGCTCGCTCCCTGACGGGCGCTCAGCGCCAGCGTCGGACGCGGTCGCCGTCGGCGGCGGTCCGCGCGACCCCTCGCACGATCACGGTGGGACGCTGGCTGACCAACGGTCGCAGCGCCACGTCGGCCAGTAGGCCGACCGTGTCGACGGCCGCCGTCGGCTCGTCCTCCGCCGCGCCGACGTCGATCCCGAGCGTTCCCGCGTCCGCGTCGTCGCACCGATCGAGCAGCTCGGCCTGCGTCCAGGTGCGGTCGCCGGCCACGGCGGCGGCGTGCTCGGCCCGACCCCGCGGCACCGGTGGTTGGTCGGGGAACGTCTGCACGGCCCGTACCCAGGCCTCGCCACCCGTTGGCTCCGTCGGCGCACCGTCGATGCCGTCGCCGAGCCACAGCACCTCGCCGGCCGCCGGTGCAGGCTGGGCGGCGTGCACCACCGTGACCTCCGCCTCACCGTCGACCGCCACGGTGACACCCGCCCACCAGGCCGCGAGCGCCACGGCGGCCGTCGTCCACGAGGGTGGCGCGTCCAGCCGCAGCCGGTCCCCGGGGCCGAGCAGGAGATCGAGCTCGAGCAGGTGGGCGCCCTTCGCGGCCCACTGTGCCAACGACGCGACGCTCTGCTCCTGACGGCCGGAGGGCAGCAGCACGGTCACGGCGGGACGGTGCCCGAGCTGCGCGGCAGCGGCGCTCAGCGCCGACGCGACGTCCGTGGGGCGGGGGCCGGTGCTGGGCGGCGGACGCAGCTGCACGCGGATCCTCTCGCCACGGGCGCACTCCCGGGTCGCGGGAGCGCACGATGGTAGCGTGAGGGTGCCGTCCGTCCGGGGGTGAAGCGCACCCGCGTCCCGTGCGTTCCAGGAGCCGTCCCGCGTGCCCGATCGCTCCCCGCCGCGCTCCCTCGCCAGACGTCGACGTCCTTCGCTCGTACGCCGTTCCCTCGGCGTCCTGGTGCTGGCTGCGCTGGTCGCCCTCGTGGTCTGGGGTCTGCTGCTCGGTGCCCTGTGGGGCTACTCCCTCGTGCGTCTCGGCGGCGACGACGTCCAGGCCTTCCGCGACGACCGGGTCGAGGCGCTCGGTGAGCCGCGCGCGCCGAGCGGTGCCACGACGGTCCTGGTGACGCTCACCGAGGAGGTCGATCCCACGGTGCCGCGCGAGCCCGAGCTGCTGGGCCCGGTGGCGCTGGTCCAGGTCGGCGGACCCCGGGACGAGCCCGCGGTGCTGGTGCTGCCTGAGCGCATCGAGGTCGACGTGGTGGAGGCGGGCGCACGCATGTCGCTGGCCGATATCCAGCTCGAGGGAGGCTCGGACCTGCTCGTACGGAGCCTCGTCGACTTCACAGAGGTCCGGATCGACCACGTGGCCAGTCTCTCCGTCGACGCGTTGCCGCTGCTGCTCGAGGCGGTGGGGCCGGTGGAGGTCTGCGGATCCGAGGGGTGTCGCGCGCCGACGCCGGAGGGGCTGCGGGCCGAGCTCCGCGAGCTCGAGGGCGAGGAGCTGATCGAGCTGTTGGGTGAACTCGGGCATGCCCTCGGCTCCGAGCTCGACGCCACCTGGGCCGCCACCTCGCCGCTGGAGGCGCGCCGGGTGATCGACGTCGTCGCCGAGGAGGTCGCGACGGACGCCAGCCTGCGGGGCACGCGGTTGCTGGACGTGACGAGGGCGCTCTCGGTGGGGACGGAGCTCGACGTCGATGCCCTGCCGGTGCGGGTGGACGCCAGCAGCGACGAGGTGCTCGAGCTGTCCGAACTGTTCGCCATCCGCTTCCAGCACCTCCAGGCGGGTACCTCGCTCGCCGGCACCGCCGAGGAGGAGGACGAGGTCCGCGAGGACCTGCTGACCGACCTCGAGGTGGCCGTGGTCAACGGCGCCGGCATCGACGGTCTCGCCGGCGAGGCCGAGGTGGTGCTCGAGACCGCCGGGTTCGACGTGGTCGGGACCGGCAACGCCCCGGACTTCGACCAGGCGACCACCGCGGTCCGCTACCGCGGGGGCGACGACGTGCGCGAGCTCGGGGCGTTCGAGGTGGGCGAAGCCCTCGGCGGTGAGGTATCCCTGGAGCCCTCGGAGGCTCCGCCGGAGTTCGAGGGCGAGCCGGTGGACGTGCTCGTCGTGGTGGGCGAGGACCGCGCGGGTTGACACGATGCCGGGCCCGCGGGGGCGGCTGAGCGGAACGGAGCGAGGCGTGCAGGTCGGAGGTGACCCCGGGCCGTGGGGTCGCACGGTCGCTGGCGGCCGCGGCTGGCGGTTGTGGCGCCGCCTCGTCGTGGTGGTGTCCGTGGTGGCCGTGGTGGGCGGCGTCGCCGCGGTCACGTCCGCGCAGCTGCTGCTCGCACAGGCCGAGACGAACCTCACGCGCGTGCCGGTGCCGGAGCTGGAACGCTCGGAGGAGCCCAGCGACGCGCGGTCCTTCCTCGTCGTCGGCTCCGACGCCCGGGACGGCCTCGAGGGCGAGGACCGCGAGGAGATGGCGCTCGGGGAGTTCGAGGGGCAGCGCAGCGACGTCATCCTCTACGTCTCCATCAGCGAGGATCGCGAGACCGTCTCGCTGGTGAGCCTGCCGCGCGACCTGCTGGTCCTCGACGACGGGCGGCAGGCGAAGCTGACCGACACGTTCGCCGGCGGCCCGGACGAGCTCGTGCGGGTGATCCGCGACAACTTCGGCTTGCCGGTGAACCACTACTCGGCGGTGTCGCTGGGCGGGTTCGTCGAGGTGGTGCGCACCCTCGGTGGCGTGGAGATCTGCCTCGACGAACCCCTGGACGACTGGCGCGCGGGTGCGGACTTCGACGCGGGCTGTCACGAGATGGACGCCACGGAGGCGCTCGCGTACGTGCGGTCCCGCCAGGGTGACCGTGCCGACTTCGAGCGGATCGACCGCCAGCAGCAGTTCATGCGCTCGGTCCTCACCGAGCTGACGGAGGCACGGGTGCTCGCGAACCCGCGGCGCGTGTCGCGACTGGTCGAGGACGTCTCGACCAACGTGACCACCGACGACGACCTGGACCTCGGCCAGATGCTCGGTCTCGCGGACGAGCTGCGCGGCGT